>NZ_JAMYQZ010000027.1:0-69638 GCF_040321145.1 Mesorhizobium sp. M0514 | reverse complement strand
GTCGGCGGCGCCGCCGCACTCTTCCTTCTTGCATTCGAACAGGACTTCGCCGCCGGCGGCCGCGATCACATCCTGGTAGTTGCGCAGCACTTCGAGCGGGGAGCGCTCGGCCGGCAGCACATAGGCGATGCGGGTCAGCGCGCCTTCGACCTCAGCCTTCTTGTCCGGCGCGAACACACGGTTGTTCATCGTGTCACGGGCATCCGGATCGGCGCTCGGCTTCAGCGGCGACAGCGGCACTGTAAAATCGGTATAGGCGAATTTTTCGTAGGAGACGATGAACGACCCCTCGTAGCGCTTGGCCAGATGATTGTCGGCACCGCCCTCGATGTCGGCGGTCGGCACCGTCGCATCGGCGCCCGCCAGTTGCACGGCCGCCAGGAGCAGCAGCCCCGCCCAGAAAAGCTTCAGAAATATCGCATTGATCGCACGCATGGTCGGCTCCCCCAAAGAGCAATTCCAGGAAAAGTGTGAGCGGTTTTCCCACAGGAATTGCGTAGCTAGATTAGAATAGCCAATCCTAGCAGCGCGAGGCAATTGCGTCGATGAAGCGCTTCACACCCGCCGTTCGAGCAGGATCGTCAGCCCGTCGTGATAGGTGGTTTCCAGGACCTTGGTGTAGCCGCACTTTGCCGCAACGTTCAACGAGCCGGTGTTTTCCGGATCGATGATGCAGACGGTTCTCGCGCCGGCAAAGGTTTCGTCGCCCCAGGCCAGGGCCCTTCTGACGACTTCGCTGGCAAGACCCTTGCCATGCGCTTGCGGCGCCAGCGCCCAGCCGGCTTCCGGAATGCCCTCGAGCGACGGCTCGATGTCGCGCTTCAGGTCGTGGAATCCGGCTTCGCCGATGAAGCGACCGCTGGCCTTGTCCTCGACCGCCCAGAAGCCGTAGCCGAGCAGCGACCACAGGCCGGCATGCCGCAGGAACCGCATCCAGCTTTCCTCCCGCGTCCGCGGCTTGCCGCCTATGAAACGGGTGGTGACGGGGTCGGCCCACATGACGGCATAGTCGTCGAAATCTTCGATCCGGTGCGCCCGCATGATGGTCCGTTCCGTTTCGAGAACCGGGACGCCGGCTGTTTTTGGACTGCCCATGAAACTCTGCCTCCGTTGACGGTCAGCGCTTAGCAAACCAGCGCGCCCGGACAAGGGCCAAGCCGGATCATCATTCAGCCAGGGAAGCTTCCGAACGGCCCGGCGCGACCAGGCGGTCGAAGCGAACAGCGTCGGCTTACTTTCAGCCGTGCCAGACCATCTTCATGTAGAGCCCACCGCGCCGCAATTCGTCCAGCATCTGGTCGAGCCGCTTCTGCCTGGTGTCGCTGCGTTTGGCGCGGGCGACCCAGCCGAGATAATCGTTCTTCTGGTAGTCCGGCCGCGCCTCGTAGGCCGCTGTCAGTCCTTTTTCGGTCAGGGCGATGCGGATGTCGTCCGGCATCGGGTTCAGGGCGCGCTTCAGTCCGGTCATTTCAGAAAACCCCAGCTGTCAGGATGGCGACGCCGATGGTCCAACCCAGATCCGCCTCTGGGAATTCTGCCGAACGATGCTACCTTTCGCAACCGGTCCGGCAAGGGCCGGTCTCGATACCGCCAATGGGAGGAGAACGCCATGGACACCACCGATCTCGTGCTTGCCATTTTCCATCATCTGCTGGTGTTGTCGCTGGCCGGCATCATCGGCGCCGAATTTGTCCTGATCCGCGGCGACCTCTCCGCCGCCACGCTCAAGCGGCTTGCCGGCATCGACCGCCATTATGGCATCATCGCCATGCTGATCATCATCATCGGCATCTGCCGCGTCATCTACGGCCTGAAGGGCTGGGAATTCTACGTCTACAACTGGGTGTTCTGGGCCAAGATGGCGGCATTCGGCATCGTTGGCCTGCTGTCGATCATCCCGACCATCCGCTTCATCTCCTGGAAGCGGCAAGCCAGTGCAAATCCCGGCTTTCAGGTGCCGGTGGCGGAACTCGCCTCGGTGAAGACCTATGTGCGCGCCGAAGCCTTCATCTTCCTGCTGATCCCGATCTTCGCGGCGGCGATGGCGCGCGGCTACGGTTATTGAAGCAACGCCAACACCAAACCCATCTCCGCCGGGCATACTCCGCACTGATCGCCATGGTTGCGCACGGCTGTATTTTGCAGTTTGCGTCAGGCGACAATCTGTTAGCTTGCCTTTGTTGCACCCTCGCTGCCTGACCTGCACAGCGATCGGAGATTGATATCCTGGGAGGAGAATTACGATGAGGAAAATTGTAGCCGCCCTGGCCGCCGCCGCGGCCGTCACGCTTTATTCGTTCACCGCCAGCGCACAGACCTATCCCGAGCGCACCATCACCGTCGTCGTGCCGTTTGCGGCCGGCGGTCCGACCGACACGGTCACGCGGCTCGTCGCCGAAGCCATGTCGAAGGATCTCGGCCAGCAGATCATCGTCGAAAATGTCGGCGGCGCCGGCGGCACGCTGGGCGCCGGCCGCGTCGCCAACGCCGACCCGGATGGCTACACGCTGCTCCTCCATCACATCGGCATGGCGACCAGCGCGACCCTCTACAGAAAACTCGCCTATGACACGCTGAACGCCTTCGAGTATGTCGGCCTCGTCACCGAGGTGCCGATGGCGATCGTCGCCCGCAAGGACCTGGAGCCGGCCGACCTGAAAGGGCTGGTCGAATACGCCAAGACCAACAAGGACACCATCACTGTCGCCAATGCCGGCATCGGCGCTGCCTCGCATCTGTGCGGCATGCTGTTCATGAGCGCCATCGGCACGCCGCTGGTCACCGTACCCTACAAGGGCACCGGCCCGGCCATGACCGACCTTCTCGGCGGCCAGGTCGACATTATGTGCGACCAGACCACCAACACCACCAAGCAGATCCAGGGCGGCACGATCAAGGCCTATGCCGTCACCACGCCGGAGCGCCTCGACGTGCTGAAGGACGTGCCGACGACCATCGAAGCCGGCCTGCCCGCGGTGCAGGTCGGCATCTGGCACGGCCTCTATGCGCCGAAGGGCACGCCGGCCGAGATCACCGGCCGACTGTCGAAATCGCTCCAGGTCGCACTGAAGGACCCCAACGTCATCGCCCGCTTCGCCGAACTCGGCACCAAGCCGTCGTCCGAGGCCGACGCGACGCCGGCAGCGCTGAAGGCCAAGCTGGAAGGCGAGATCACGCGCTGGAAGCCGATCATCGAAGCCGCCGGCCAATACGCCGACTGAGGCTTGAACGGGGCGCTGCCGGCGCCCCGTTTTCGCTTCGACGTCCGTTTTCACATTTGCAACGGCAAGCCCGTTGCAAGGGTCAGGGGAGGACCGCCATGAAACCTTTCGCCATCGACAGGACAAACGGCCTGTGCGCCGCGCTGTTCATCTTTTTCGGCGCCTTTTTCGCGATACAATCGCTCGGCCTCGAAATCGGCACCGCCTTTCGCATGGGACCGGGCTATTTCCCGCTGGTGCTGGCGATCGTGCTGATCGTGCTCGGCGCCATCATCCTCGTCCAGGCGGTGCGCGTCGAGGGCGAGCCGATCGGCCCCATTGCGTGGCGCGGCATGCTGTTCATCCTGCCGGCGCCGATCTTTTTCGGCATGACCGTGCGCGGCCTCGGCTTCGTCCCGTCGATCTTCCTGACGGCGTTGATCGCCTCTTTTGCCAGCGCCCGCATGAAGCCGCTGACGGCACTTCTGCTGTCGGCCGGCCTGACGCTGTTTTCGGTGCTGGTCTTCAGCTACGCGCTCGGGCTGCCATTCCAGCGCTTCGGCCCCTGGTTGCCCCAATGGCTGGCATTGTGAGGCGCTGAGATGGACCTCCTCAGGAACCTCGAACTCGGCTTTTCGACGGCCACCACGCCGGCCAATCTGGGTTTTTGCCTCATCGGCGTTCTGCTCGGCACGCTGATCGGCGTCCTGCCCGGCATCGGCGCCACCGCAACCATCGCCATGCTGCTGCCGATCACCTTCCAGATCGGCGACCCGGTCTCGTCCCTCATCATGCTGGCCGGCATCTACTACGGCGCCCAGTATGGCGGTTCGACCACCGCCATTCTCATCAACATGCCCGGCGAATCCTCCTCGGCCGTGACCGCCATCGACGGCTACCAGATGGCCAGGAACGGTCGCGCCGGGGCGGCTCTGGCGATCGCCGCGATCGGCTCGTTCTTCGCCGGCACGGTGTCGACCTTTCTCGTCGCCGTCTTTGCCCCGCCGCTGACGGCAATAGCCCTGCAATTCGGCGCGGCCGAATATTTTTCGCTGATGATCGTCGGCCTCGTCTCGTCCATCGCGCTCGCCCACGGCTCGATCGTCAAGGCGCTGGCGATGGTCGTGCTCGGCCTGCTGCTCGGCATTGTCGGCACCGACATCTACACCGGCACGCCGCGCTTCACGCTCGGCATCCGCGAATATGCCGACGGGCTGAACTTCGTCGCGGTGGCGGTCGGCGTCTTCGGCGTTGCCGAGATCCTGCGCAATCTCGAAAACGAGCACGAGCGCTCGGTGATTATCAAAAAGGTCTCCGGCCTGATGCCGACCCGCGACGACTTCAAGGCGATGGCCGCGCCCATCGTGCGCGGCACGATCATCGGTTCGGCGCTCGGCATCCTGCCCGGCGGCGGCGCGGTGCTTGCGGCCTTTGCCTCCTACACGGTCGAAAAGCGCGTGTCGAAACACCCGGAGGAGTTCGGCAAGGGCGCCATCGCCGGCGTCGCCGGACCGGAATCGGCCAACAATGCCGGCGCCCAGACCTCCTTCATTCCGATGCTGACGCTGGGCATTCCGGCCAATCCGGTCATGGCGCTGATGATCGGCGCCATGATCATCCAGGGCATCGTGCCCGGCCCCAATGTCGCGATCGAGCAGCCGGCGCTGTTCTGGGGCATCATCGCCTCGATGTGGATCGGCAATCTGATGCTGATCGTGCTGAACCTGCCGCTGATCGGGCTGTGGGTGAAGCTGCTGACGATCCCCTATTATGTGCTCTTCCCGATCATCATGGCGTTCTGCTCGATCGGCGTTTACAGCGTCAACACCAACGCCTTCGATCTCTACGCAGTCGCCTTCTTCGGCCTGCTCGGCTACATCCTGACCAAGCTGCGCTGCGAACCCGCACCCCTGCTGCTCGGCTTCGTGCTCGGCCCGCTGCTCGAGGAAAACCTGCGCCGCGCCATGATCCTGTCGCGCGGCGACCCCTCGACCTTCGTGACGCGGCCGATCAGCGCCGGCCTGCTGCTCGTCGCACTGGCCGTGCTCGTCGTCGTCTTCCTGCCGTCGGTCAAGAAGAAGCGCGAAGAGGTGTTCGTGGAGGAAAGCTAGTTGTCGGGACGCCGGGCGCCGCGATTTCCACGAGCGGCGCCGGCACGTCTGTCGTCTTCACCTCGGCCTTGCAGAGATCGGCGATGACGCAGGCCGGGCAATCGGGCTTGCGCGCCTTGCAGACATAGCGGCCATGCAGGATCAGCCAGTGATGCGCATGGCGCATATACTCGTCCGGGATGATCCGCAGCAGCCCTTGCTCGACCTGTTCGGGCGTCTTGCCTGACGCCAGGCCGAGGCGGTTGCCGATGCGGAAAATATGGGTGTCGACCGCCATCGTGTGCTGGCCGAACGCCATGTTGAGCACGACATTGGCGGTCTTGCGCCCGACCCCCGGCAGCTTGACCAACTCATCGCGCTCGCTGGGCACCTCGCCGCCGCAATCGCGTATCAGCGCCTCCGAGAGCGCCACGACATTCTTGGCCTTGTTGCGCCAGAGTCCGATGGTGCGGATGTACTCGCCGACCCTGGCTCCGCCCAGCGCCAGCATCTTTTCAGGTGTGTCGGCGACCTTGAACAACGCCCGCGTCGCCTTGTTGACGCCGGCATCGGTCGCCTGCGCCGACAGCACCACGGCCACCAGCAGCGTGAAGGCGTTGACGTGCTCGAGCTCGCCCTTCGGCTCGGGCCGCTGCACCGAAAACCGCCGGAAGATCTCATGCACCTCGGCGGCGCTGTAGAGCGAACGGAGCCGCGCCGGCCGCGGTCGCGGCTTGGCATTCGAGCCGTCGCGCCGCCCGGGCGGCAGTTCACTTTTGGATAGGGAAAGATTTTTGGACTTGGGGCTGGCCATTTCCCTCCTATAATATCCTGGGATGAGCGACACAAACGCCTCGTTTCAGGCCGACGAGCCATTCTTCCAGGCGCTGCTGACACCGCACCGCTCGCTGGGCCGCACCGGCTTTGCCGTGCTGATGGGCGCGCTGCTGTTCGGCTGGGTGGTGACCGGGGCGTTTTTCCTGTCGCGCGGCGCTTGGCCGGTGTTCGGCTTCTTCGGCCTCGACGTCATCGCCGTCTACATCGCCTTCCGCGCCAACTATCGTGCCGCCCGTGCCCGCGAGGAAGTGTCGGTGTCGCGCACCAGCCTCGACATCCGCAAGACGGCGCCCTCGGGAAAGTCGGAAGCGCATCGCTTCAACCCGTTCTGGGCGCGCTTTTCCGTCGCTCGCCATGCCGAGATCGGCATCACCAAGATGACGGTGGAAGCACAAGGACAGAATGTGCCGATCGGGTCATTCCTGGACCCTGACTCCCGCGAGAGTTTTGCCACTGCATTTTCACGTGCTCTGACGAAAGCCAGGACGCGTTAGAGCCGGCGCGTCAGAACCGGTAGCGTAAAATCCTGCCGACCTTGCGCAATGCGGGAATGTGTCTCCAGAGCCCGATGAACAGTTTTGCGGACCAGCTCATATGCGCTGTGCGTTCCGCGCTGTAGGCCGAGATATCGTCGACAAAGCGCAGCTTCGGAACGGCACGCTCCAGTACCTGCGGGTCGTCGATCGCCCAGTGAACCTCGGCGCCCGTCGCCCTGATGGTCGGATTGAGGCGCAGCATCTTCAGGCCGAAGTGGCTGTAGGCGTCGAACATCAGCTCGCCGCCGGCAAGATGCGCGACAAGGCGTGACAGCAGCCGTGGCCCCTCCTCTACCGGGAGATAAGGCGTCAACCCCTCCATCACCACGACGGCCGGACGATTGCGCGGCACTTCTGCCAGCCAGTCTGGGTCGGTTACCGAAGAGCCGACGAGGTGGTAGTGGTCCCGGGACGGGTAAAGCTTGCGCCGGAGCGCGATGACATCCGGAAAATCGACATCGAACCACTCCACGCCTTCGGGTGGATCGACACGGAAAATGCGCGTATCGAGCCCGCAGCCGAGATGCAGCACGATGGCGCCGGGATTTCTGGCGATGAAGTCTTGAACTCGCACGTCGTAGGTCTTGGCTCGAATCGCCAATCCGATGCCGAGATTGGTGTCCACCTTGAGGTGCGAGAAATCATAGTCGATCTTGCGCACGGCCTCGTCGGCGAAGCGATCCCCGAGCAGCGAATGCGGCAGCCGGCTTTCCAGCGCCTTGCCATAAAGCGTCATCAGCAAGGTCTCCCTTGCTCCGCTCAGATTCACCCTTTCGCCGGCCATCGGCATCTCCCGGGGCGCAATCCAGTATTTATCTGGGAACAGGCGGCAACAAGGCAAGTTTCGGGTGGTTGCAAGGGGCGGAAAGACCGATATTCGCGGTCAAGGAGATATTGCCATGAACGCCCAGATGACCATGAATACGCAGATGAAACCGACAGCGATCCTGCAGCACGACATCACCCCCGAGGGCAGCGACTACGAGGTCGTGCGCCGCGCCATCGAGAAGATCAGCCTCGACTATCGCGACCAGCCCTCGCTGGAAGCCCTGGCAGCCGATGTCGGCGAGACACCCACGGGCCTGCAAAAACTGTTCACCCGCTGGGCCGGCCTGTCGCCAAAAGCCTTCCTGCAGGCGGTCACCCTCGACCATGCCCGCAAACTGCTCGATTCCGGCATGCCGCTCCTCGAAACATCGTTCGAACTCGGCATGTCCGGCCCCGGCCGGCTGCACGATTTGTTCGTCACCCACGAGGCGATGTCGCCGGGCGACTACAAGACGCGCGGCGCCGGCCTGACCATCCGCTACGGCTACCACATCTCGCCCTTCGGCATCGCCCTGATCATGGTCACCGACCGTGGCCTTGCGGGGCTCGCCTTCAACGATCCGGGCGGCGAGCGGGCGGCTTTCGCCGACATGTCGGGCCGCTGGCCGAACGCCACCTATGTCGAGGACATGAGCGCCACCCAGCCCTATGCGGCGCGCATCTTCGATCCGACATTGTGGCGCGCCGACCAGCCGCTGCGCGTGGTGATGATCGGCTCCGACTTCCAGCTGCGCGTCTGGGACGCGCTGCTCAGGATCCCGATGGGCAAGGCCTGCACTTATTCTTCGATCGCCTCCAGGATCGGCGCGCCAAACGCCAGCCGGGCGGTGGGAGCGGCGGTCGGCGCCAACCCATTGTCCTTCGTCGTCCCTTGCCATCGGGCGCTGGGCAAGTCCGGCGCACTCACCGGCTACCACTGGGGCCTGACCCGCAAACGCGCCATCCTCGGTTGGGAAGCGGGCCAGACCGCGTCCTGAAGCTGCCCGCATCAAACAACACCGGCGAAATCCCCTCGCCGGTGTTGTTCTTTTTGCGAGCTCCCGGCGCAAAACATCCGCACGCTCTGGCAAGCCGCCGGCTTACAGGTTAGCTTCCCGCGCATTCCGCAGGAGGCTTTCTTGATCATCGTTGTCGGCTCGATCAACCTCGACCTTATCGCCAATGTCGACCGCCTGCCTTCGCCGGGCGAGACGGTCCGCGGCTCCGGCTTCGCCACCGCGCCCGGCGGCAAGGGCGCCAACCAAGCGCTGGCTGCGGCGCGCGCCGGCGCCAAGGTGCGCATGGTCGGCGCCGTCGGCAAGGACAATTTCGCAACCGAAGCCCTGGCTTTGCTCGTGGCCGGCAAGGTCGATCTCTCCGGCGTCGGCCAGAGCTTCGCCTCCACCGGCACGGCGCTGATCCTCGTCGGCGCCGATGGCGAGAATGTCATCGCCGTCGTGCCGGGCGCCAATGATTCGGTGCTGCCCGGCGATCTCGCCAAGGCTTTCCTTGCGAAGGGCGACGTCGTCCTGCTGCAGCACGAGATCCCGCTGCAGACCGTCGATGCAGCGCTTGACGCCGCACGCGCCGCCGGCGCCGTCACCGTGCTCAACACCGCGCCGTTCCGTAGCGAGGCGGCAGCGTTGCTCGGCAAGGCCGACTACGCCGTCGCCAACGAAACCGAATTCGACCTTTACGGCGAGGCGCTGTCGCTGAAAGGCCGCGACCGCCCGGCGCGCATGCGCGACTTCGCCGGCAAAACCGGCCGCACCATCGTCGTCACGCTCGGCGGCGACGGCGTGCTGGCGGCGACCCCGGAGGATTTCCTGACCGTGCCGGCGCTGAAAATCACGCCGGTCGACACGGTCGGGGCCGGCGATACTTTTTGCGGTTATCTCGCTGCCGGGCTGGCGTCCAACCTGCCGCTGGAGCAGGCTCTCACCCGCGCCGCAGCCGCCGGCTCACTCGCCTGCCTGAAGCCCGGCGCCCAGCCGGCCATCCCGCTGGCCGCGGATGTGGACACCGCCCTGCGCAACAACGCCGGATGACTGCCCTGCGCCCTACAACGAAGCACGCCGTGCCCCCCGCCGGCGACATCTGCCGGATGTCCGCTGTCGACCTGGCCGAGGCGATCCGGCTGCGCCGCCTGTCCGTGCGCGAGTTGGTCGCCGCATTCCTCGACCGCATCGACGCGGTAAACCCGCTGGTCAACGCCATCGTCTCGTTGCGCGAGCGCTCCGAAATCCTGCGCGAGGCCGACGCGGCGGACGCGCATCTAGCGCAAGGCGGGCCGGCCGGCTCGCTGTTTGGCCTGCCGATGGCGATAAAAGACCTCGCCATGACGCGCGGCTTGAGGACCAGTTTCGGCTCGCCGATCTTTGCCGATTTCGTGCCGCAGGAGGACGATTTCTTCGTCGAGCGCATCCGCAAGGCCGGCGCCATCATCATCGGCAAGACCAATGTTCCCGAATTCGGGCTGGGATCCAACACCTATAACAACGTGTTCGGCCCGACGCTGAACGCCTTCGATCCGGCGCTCACCGCCGGCGGGTCGAGCGGCGGCGCTGCGGTCGCCCTTGCACTCGACATGGTTCCGGTCGCCGACGGCAGCGATTTCGGCGGCTCGCTGCGCAATCCGGCGGCGTGGAACAATGTCTATGGCTTCCGCCCGTCGCAGGGCCTTGTCCCCGGAGGGCCGGACCTGGAAGTCTTTCATGCTCAGATGGGCATAGACGGGCCGATGGGCCGCAGCATCAGCGACATGGCGCTGCTACTCGATGTGCAGGCGGGCTACCACCCGCACGCGCCGCTGTCTTGGGAGAAACCCGGCTCATTCCTCGAAGGGCTGGCAACGCCGGCAAGCGGCGGCCGCGTCGGCTGGCTCGGTGATCTCGGCGGTCACCTGCCGGTAGAGCCTGGCATCCTCGATCTGTGCGAGGCCGCACTCGGCCGCTTCGCGGAGGCATCCTTCCTGACCGAGCCCTTGCTGCCGGATTTCGATTTCGAGGCACTGTGGCAAGCCTTCGTGACGCTGCGGCAGGCGAGCAGCGGCTCGGCGCTGAAAGTCCATTATGACGACCCGCACAAGCGCGCCCTGCTGAAGCCGGAAGCCGTCTGGGAGGTGGAGAACGCCATGCGGCTGACGGCGCCGCAGATCCGCGCGGCCTCGGTCATCCGCACCTCCTGGCACCGGACGCTGCTGTCGCTGTTCGAGCACTTCGATCTCATCGCGCTGCCGACGGCGCAGGTGTTTCCTTTCGAAGTCGGCACGCATTGGCCAAGTGAGGTCGCCGGACGGACCATGGACAGCTACCATCGCTGGATGCAGGTCTCGGCCTTCGCCACGCTCGGCGGCTGTCCGGCGCTCAACGTGCCGGTCGGCTTCGACGACAAAGGCCGCCCCTTGGGCATGCAGCTGATCGGCCGGCCGCGCGGCGACCTCGCCGTGCTCAGGGCCGGAGCGGCCTATGAGGCGACCTTGCCTTGGCAGGTGGGGGCGTCCTGACGCGAGGGGCGGCACGGTCTGCGACCGGCTTGCACCAGCCCCGCCGCCATGCATTGATTGCAGCCAGCCGCCTAAGCGCATCCTCGAGGAAATCCCCCTGTCGCTGGAACTCTACGCCGCTTATGTCCTTGCCTGCATCGTCATCATCCTGGTGCCCGGTCCGACTGTCACGCTGATCATCGCCAACAGCATCCGCCATGGCTACCGCGCCGGCCTTGCCAATGTCGCCGGCACGCAGGCTGGGCTCGCCGTGATGATCGCCATTGTCGGCATCGGCCTCAACACGCTGATATCGGGCATGGGCCACTGGTTCGAATGGGTACGCCTGATCGGCGCCGCCTATCTGATCTGGATGGGGGTGCAGGTGTTCCGTTCCAAGGGCGCGCTGAATGCCGACGGCACCGCGAGAAAGCCGCGCGGCGGCTTCTTCCTGCAGGGTCTGCTCGTGGCGCTGAGCAACCCCAAGACGCTGGTGTTCTTCGGCGCCTTCTTCCCGCAGTTTATCGCCCCGCAGGGCAATTACACGCTACAGATCGTCGTCATGGGCCTCACCGCGATGATCTTTGCCGCCGCCTCGGATTCCACCTATGCTCTCGCCGCCAGCCGCGCCGGCCGCCTGCTCTCGGCCAGCCGCATCAAGCTGATGTCCAGGATCAGCGGCAGCTTTCTGGTCGGCGGCGGCCTGTGGCTAGCTTTTTCGAAGGCGAAGTAACAACCGTGGACGGTCGTTTCCAACGGCAGAATGAGCCCGTACGTGAAGGCTGATTGAAAGTCAGTCTCCACGCCACCACATGACTTTGTGCTGGGGATTCTTTCAAATGTCATGGACTTATAGGGATTTGAAAAGGAACGCGCCCGGCGTGGTCCTGATCGTCGCCATGTTCGCGATGATGGTTCCTTCGGCGCTCTACAAATGGACGAATGACGCGAGCCCTATCCGGTCAGTCGAGCCAATCCACGCAACGGTCAAAAGCGCCCAATCGGACCACGACCACACCCTTTATCTGGTTTCGCTCGAAAGCGGTTCGTCCATTCTTGTCGAAGACGACCTCCCGCATCTGATCGGCGCGCCGGCAAGATTGGAGCGCGTCACGCGCGAGAATGGAATGGTCTTCTATCGATTTGCAAAGTGAACGGCGGCGGCGCCTTCCTTCTCCCCTGTGGGAGAAGGTGGATCGGCGCGATAGCGCCGAGACGGATGAGGGGTGTTCCAGCGGAGTGAGACGTGGGCGTTCCCTGGAACACCCCACATCCGTCGCCTTCGGCGACACCGCCCGGGGGCGAGCCACTTGTCTCGCCCCGTCCCTTCGGAACCCACAATGGCGAGAAAGGAAAGACAGAGCTAAAGCCGAGCCAACCTCTCCACCAGCAGCGCAAAGAACGCGTCATGGTCGATGTCGCGCATCACCATGGCGTTCTTCGGCCGCTTGGTCACGCCCCACCAGTCGATCACGGTCATGCCCATGGTGAGTTCGGAGGTGGTTTCGACGGTGACGTTGCAGTTGCGGCCCTTGAACAGCTCCGGCTTCAACAGATACGCGATGACGCAGGGGTCGTGCAGCGGGCCGCCGTCGGTGCCGTATTTCTCCTCGTCGAAGCGCTCGAAGAACTCCAGCATCTCGGCCGTCGCGGTGCCGACCCGGGTGCCGAGCTGGCGGATGGCCTGCGTGCGCTTGGCCGTGGTCAGCGCCTTGTGGGTGACGTCGAGCGGCATCATGACGATCGGAATGCCGGATTTGAACACCAGGTCGGCGGCCTGCGGATCGACATAGATGTTGAATTCTGCGGTCGGCGTGACATTGCCGCCTTCGAAGAAACCGCCGCCCATCAGTACGATTTCCTTGATGCGCGGCGCGATCTTCGGCTCACGGATCAGCGCCAGCGCGACATTGGTGAGCGGGCCGAGCGCGCACAGCGTGATCGTGCCGGCCTCTTCCCTCATCAGCGTCTCGACGATGAAGTCGACCGCATATTGGCCCTGCAGCTTCATCTTCGGATCGGGCAGTTGCGGGCCGTTGAGGCCGGTCTTGCCATGCACTTCCTCGGCGGTGACCAGTTCGCGCGCCAACGGGCGGATGGCGCCTGCATAGACCTTGATATCGGGCCGTCCGGCCAGTTCGCAGATTTTCCTGGCGTTCTTTTCGGTCAATTTCAGCGGCACGTTGCCGGCAACAGCAGAGATGCCGACGATCTCCAGCTCGGCGCTGCCCAGCGCCAGCAATATGGCGACGGCATCGTCCTGGCCGGGATCCGTGTCGATGATGATCTTGCGGGTCTGGGGCATTTCATTTCCTTATGCGGGGGAGTCTTTTTGGCGGGGGTGTTCGGCGGCTTGAACTTGGCCGCGGCGCGGACCATATCAAGACCATCGGGAAAAATGCCATCCGGGTTTTTCCAGTTTATGTCGCTCCAAAGAGGACAGTGTAACATGAGCCGAATGACGCCCTTCTCCAGCCCGCTTCTCCTTGGTTTCGATGCCATGGAAAAGACCCTGGAACGACTGGCGAAATCCGGTGACAGTTATCCTCCCTACAACATCGAGCGCCTCAGCGGTGCCGACGGCAAGGCCGAAAGGCTGCGCATTACGCTGGCTGTCGCGGGTTTCGCCGAAAGCGATCTCGATGTCACCACGGAGGAAAACCAGCTGGTCGTGCGCGGCCGTCAAACCGACGACACCGAGCGCGAATTCCTCCACCGCGGCATCGCCGCGCGCCAGTTCCAGCGCTGTTTCGTGCTGGCCGACGGCATGCGGGTGATCGCAGCGGAACTGAAGAACGGCCTTTTGTCGATCGATCTCGATCGGCCGGATACCGAACGGCTGGTACGGAAAATAAATATATCGGTGAAAGACTGATCTTTACCGATGGCTCTCATGCGGGATGGCCTTGAGCGGCGTCCTCGCGCCAAGGAGGCTTGAAATGACCAGAACTGACGAAACCATCATCATGACCAGCGGCGAATTCGCCCATCTCGGCGAAGGCTCGGTCGCTTATCTGCGCAAGGTCTCGAGCGACGAATTGCTCGGCCGCTTCCCCAATCTGGGCGAAATCGCGCCCGGCATGGTGCTGTGGGCGCTGTTTGCCGCCAACGGCCAGCCGATCCTGCTTTCGGATGCGAAGGACCGGGCTTTGGCCGGCGCCATGGAAAACGACCTGACCACTGTCGCCATTCACTAAGGCGACCGCTGGCGGTTGAAATGGAGAGGGCCGCCTTCGGCGGCCCCTGGAAGACTTAATTCCAAAGAACTTCAGGCGGCGTGCGAGGCTTGCGTGTCCGACAGCAGAGCGTGGATGGCGACCGCGTCGCGCGTGCCTCTGATCTTGGCCACCGTGTCGGCGTCGCGCAAAACCCTGGCGATGCGCGACAGTGCCTTGAGGTGATCGGCGCCGGCGCCTTCCGGGGCCAGCAGCAAGAACACCAGATCTACCGGCTGGTCATCCAGGGCCTCGAAATCGACCGGCGTCTCCAGCCGGGCAAAGACACCGGCGATGCGCTTCACCCCGGCGAGCTTCCCGTGCGGAATGGCGATGCCGTTGCCGACGCCGGTGGAGCCCAGCCGTTCGCGCTGCAGGATGGTGTCGAACACTTCGCGCTCCGGAATGCCGGAAATCGCCGCCGCTCTCTCGGACAGCAACTGCAGAAGCTGCTTTTTGGAGTTCGCCTTCAACGCCGGCAAGATCGCCGGAACGTTGAGAAGATCGCTCAGATCCATGTTTGAAATCCCTTATTCGCCTGCCGTCGCCAGTCCTCGCCCCTCGCGCGGCTGGCTATTATCCCTGTGCGACCATTGTCGTCACCTGTGCGACCGTTGTCGTTGTCGTCACGCCTGTGCGACTTTGGTCGTCGACGGGTCGATCCAGCCGATATTTCCGTCCGGCCGCCGATAGACGATGTTGAGGTGGTCGTTTCCGGCGTTGCGGAAGACGAAAACCGGGCTGTCCTTGGTGTCGAGTTCGATAACCGCCGACGCCACCGACATGGTCTGCAGCGTCATGGTTGATTCGGCGACGATGGCCGGGGCGTAGTCCTCCGGAATGTCCTCATCGTCATCGGTCAGCGGCGCCATCACCGTATAGGCGATGTCGGTGATTTCGCCATTTCCACTGCCTGAATTGTGCGATTTCAGACGGCGTTTGTAGCGCCGCAGCCTGGTTTCGAGGCGATCCGCGGCCGCCTCGAAGGCAAGTGTCGGATCCTGGGAATCGCCGGTTGCCTGCAGCGAAGCGCCGGAATCCAGCCTGATCATGCAATCGGCCGAGTAACGCGACCCCGATTTGATGACCGTGACGTGCCCTGAAAAACCGCGATCGAAATATTTTCCAATCGCCTCGCCGACACGATCGGTAATGCGCGTACGCAACGCATCGCCGATATCCATGTGTTTACCCGATATGCGCAATTTCATCTGAAAACTGACCTTCCTTGCTCAGGCTTCAAACTGGCCAGAGTTTATACTCGTGATCCGTGCGCACAAGCTTTGCGGCGTCAACTCGCGCCGATTTTAGATCCGAACTTTCCGGTTGATCACAATCCGCCTTCTTGGCCGTCCCGTGGCCTTCGTCGTGACGGACCATCCGCATGCGGGCCGCGAGCCCGTCTCATGCGGGCGGGCTTCTAGACACTTCATTGCAGCTTGTCAATTAATGCATGTCGCCCAGAAGTGCGCTGCGGTTCTGGGACAACGACATGCATCAAAACAAAGACTTAAAGCGCGTCGTATGAATCCGTTTCAGCGCGATGCGCTTTAAGGTCGGAAAGTTGTGGAATCCAGCCATAGCAAAAGCCCTTGTCGGGCAAGCAGAGCTAGCGCCCCGCGCTCGCCAGAGCGCGCTTTTCACGCCGCCGCTGCACCGACGAGGGAATATTCATACCCTCCCGGTACTTGGCCACCGTGCGCCGGGCAATATCGACGCCGCTTTCCTTCAACATGTCGACGATTGCGTCATCGGACAGCACATCGGCGGGCTTTTCCTCGTCGATCAGCTGCTTGATGCGGTCGCGCACCGCTTCCGAGGAATGCGCATCACCGCCGCCCGACGCCGCGATCGAAGCCGTGAAGAAATAACGCAGCTCGAACACGCCACGCGGCGTCAGCATGTATTTGTTGGCCGTCACCCGGCTGACGGTCGATTCATGCATGCCGATGGCATCGGCCACCGTGCGCAGGTTGAGCGGCCTGAGCTGGCGCACGCCATGGACGAGAAAAGCGTCCTGCTGGCGCACGATTTCCGACGCCACTTTCAGGATCGTCTTTGCCCGCTGGTCGAGGCTGCGCGTCAGCCAGTTGGCATTCTGCAGGCATTCGGCCAGGAAATCCTTCTCCGCCTGATTCTTCGCATGCGGCGAGACCTGGGCGAAATAGATGTGATCGACAAGCACGCGCGGCAGCGTCTCGGCATTGAGCTCGACCGTCCAGCTGCCGTCATTGGCGGCGCGGACTTCGACATCGGCGACGATGGCGTCGCTGGCGCCGCCCGAAAACGCCATGCCCGGGCGCGGGTCGAGCGCGCGGATTTCGGCCAGCATGTCGAGGAGATCCTCCTCGTCGACCCCGCAAAGCCGCTTCAGCGTCTGGAAATCGCGCCGCGCCAGGAGTTCTAGGTTGCCGATCAGCGTCTTCATCGCCGGATCGAGACGATCGCGCATGGCAAGCTGCAGCGACAGGCATTCGGCAAGGTCGCGCGCAAACAGGCCGACCGGCTCGAATGTGTGGCAGGCTGCCAGCACGTTGGCCACCGTCGCCTGATCGGCGCCGAGCCGTTTGGCGATCTCGGCGGGATCGGCGCGCAGATAGCCGGCCTCGTCCAGGCCGTCGGCCAGTTCGGCTGCAATCAGCCTTGCGGCCGGATCGGCAAAGGCAAGTGCGATCTGCTCGCCGACATGCTGGCGCAGCGTGATCGCCGCGGCGGCCATGTCGCCGACGTCGAAGCCTTCGGAAGAACCGGACGAACTATTGCCGGTGGCCGACTTCCACTGCGCCGTCAGGTCCGGGCCGAGCCGCTCGCTGGTGCCGGGATCGTCGGGGAACAGATTTTCCAGCGAGCTGTCGAGCTTGTCGGAGATCGCTTCGGCGCTCCACGCCGTCTCGTTTTCGAACCAGTCGCCATCGGCGGCAGGCTCAGGAGCGGCATCGCCCTTCTGCACCTGGTCGCTTGCGGCGTCATCCTGGGGCTCGGCGCGCTCCAGCAGCGGATTGCGCTCGATCTCGTCGTCGATGAAGTGGTCGAGCTCGACATGGGTGAGCTGCAACAGCCTGATCGACTGCATCAGCTGCGGCGTCATCACCAGCGACTGGGATTGTCGTAGCTGTAGTTTCGCCGCCAACGCCATGGTTCGGTTTCAAACGCCCTTCTGCACCCGGAAGCCTACACATCAGAAGCTGCCGGAAAATGAATTTTTCCGACCTTCCATAGAAACTGGCCCGGCTTTTGCTTGTCAAGGCGAACGATGGCAAAAGGCCCCTACCGAAGCATTATCTCACGCAAAATCGGAGAAAAAAGCCCGGCGGGGCGGCAAAAATCACGTCAGGAAACAAATTTCACGCTCAGAGCGTGAAACCTTCGCCGAGGTAGAGCCGGCGCACATCGGGGTTCGCCACCACCTCGTCGGCACGGCCATGAGTCAGCACCTGGCCGGCATGGATGATGTAGGCGCGGTCGATGAGGCCGAGCGTTTCGCGCACATTGTGGTCGGTAATCAGCACGCCGATGCCGCGCGCCGTTAGATGACGAACCAGCTGCTGGATGTCGGCGACGGCAATCGGGTCGATGCCGGCGAACGGCTCGTCGAGCAGCATGTAGGCCGGGCGCGTCGCCAAAGCTCGGGCGATCTCAAGACGCCGCCGCTCGCCACCCGACAGCGACATGGACGGCGACTTCCGCAGATGGCTGATGTGAAATTCCTCGAGCAGTTCGTCGAGATTGCGCTCGCGCACCTTGCGGTCCTTCTCAACCACTTCGAGCACGGCGCGGATGTTCTGCTCGACATTCAGGCCGCGGAAGATCGAGGCTTCCTGCGGCAAATAGCCGATGCCGAGGCGGGCGCGGCGGTACATCGGCATCGAGGTGACGTCGAAACCGTCGATCTCGATCGTGCCCTCATCGACCGGCACCAAGCCGGTGACCATGTAGAAACAGGTGGTCTTGCCGGCGCCGTTCGGCCCGAGCAGCCCCACGGCCTCGCCGGCGCGCACGCCGATGGTGACACCGCTGACCACCTTGCGGCCCTTGTAGCTCTTGGTCAGACCCTTGGCGATCAGGGTGCCCTTGAACTTCGAGGAATCAACGGTGACTGTGGCCGGTGCTGCAAGTTTACTGGCCGCCCGTCCCGGAAGGCGGGTCAGCAGCGAAGACACGCCAGTCATTCGGGCTTCGGGGCCTCGGATTTCGGTGGCGGCGTCATCGACATGATGACGCGCCCGCCGCAGCCATCGACCTGAGCAAGGCCGCTTTTCATCTGCACGGTGAGCTTGCAGCCCTTGAGGACGTTGGGTCCTTGGGACAAGACGACCTCCTTGCCCGACAGAACTAGTACCTGCGTCTTCATGTCGAACGTGGCGTTGTCGCCGGTGGCGATCTGGTCATTCGACTTGATGTAGACTTTGTTCTTGACCACCAGATGGTCGATATTGGCCGAACCGGTCATCGCCGAAGCGCCGGCGGCAGCACCTTTGGCGGCGTTGGGGTCCTTGACGTAGTAGACCTCCATGCTGCCGGCCTTGAGCAGCGTTGGCCCTTGCGTGACGGTGACGTTGCCGCTGAACAGCGCCATGCTGTCGGCCTGGCGGACCTCAAGTTTGTCGCTCTCGATCTGGATCGGCTGGTCGCCCGACAGTTTGAGCCCGGACTGGCTGCTGGCGCTGGACTGAGCCCAGGACGGCGCCATACCCAGCAACAGCAAGGCCGAAGCTGCGGCGACTAGCCGTGCCGAATTACTGGGACGCATTCGTTTCTCCGCTCTTTGCCTCTGCCGCCTTCATAGTGGCCGGATCGATGTGAACGCTTACCTTGTTCTCGAAAACGATGACCTTGCCATTGTCTTCGACCGACATTGAACCCGCGGTGATCCGCGAGCCGTTACGGCTGACATCGACCGCATCACCTGTCTTCATAGAGCCTTTGCCCATATCGAGGAAGACCGATTTGAAGATGGCAGCGACGCCGTCGGTGGTGGTGACGGTAACGTCGCTGGTCATGTCCATCGTGTTGGCGTTTCTGTTGTAGATCCCGCGCTTGGCGTCGACGGTCGCCACATTGTCGGCCGTCAGCGGCAATTTGGCATGGATGCCTTCGAGTTCGATGATGTCCTGCTTGCCGACATCCTGGATGGCGCGCAAGGCCGTCAGCGAATAGGGCAGCTTGTCCTTGGTGAAGCCGTTGAGCTTCGGATTGGCCATCACCAGCTTGCCATCCGCGAAAGCGGTGCCGTCTGCCTGTATCGAAATGTTGATCGGCGCCGCCAGATAGGAATAGACCGGAAACGCAACCGCGATCCCGGCGGCAAGCACCGGCACGGCAAACTTAAGCACGCGCACGCGGCGCGAGTGGCGCTGGGCGCGGTCGAAGGCGTCGCCGCGCGTGCCCGCTGGCGCCGTGGGCGCCAAGGCCGCATCGGCATTGGTCGGTTCGTTCGATCGCGCAAGCATGACTGACTTCTAATAAACCCTTGTCCGCCAAAACACCTGCTATAGGTGGGTTGCCGGCCCCCGCAAGCAAGCACAAGCGGAGGAAAACCGCAAAAATGTGACGGCCGCTGTTTTACAGACGGAACTCAGGCGACACAATTTCGTCACTTCATAGCAGAAACGAACGCGCCGCGTCATTTTTTCCTGAAATGCCTCCGTCGTGAAGGTCGCTTCGTCGCAGGCCCTTGAGGAAGAGGTAGCCGGGCGCGGACGCTTGCTTTAAAAGCATCGCTTCCCACCGACTGTGAGGCAGACCATGGCACTGAGAGCCGACGACCTGATCGACCGCCGCCGCTTGCGGCGCAAGCTGACCTTCTGGCGCGGCGCCGCCATTGCCGTCGTGGCCCTTGGGGTGATTGCGCTTGCAAGCTGGTTCTATGGCGGCGACCTCGGCGGTTCTTCCGTCGACCACATCGCCAAGGTCAGGATCGAAGGCACAATCACCGAGGACGAGGAACTGATCAAGCGGCTGGAAACCATCCGCACGTCCTCGCAGGTCAAGGGCGTCATCCTGGCGATCGATTCGCCCGGCGGCACCACGGTCGGCGGCGAATCGATCTACGAGGAGGTGCGCAAGCTTGCCGCCGACAAGCCGGTGGTGGCCGAGGTCGGCACGCTGGCCGCATCGGCCGGCTACATGATCGCCAGCGCCAGCGACCATATTGTTGCCCGCAAGACGTCGATCGTCGGCTCGATCGGTGTGCTCATCCAGTATCCCGATGTCAGCGGTCTGATGGACAAGGTCGGCATCAAGCTCGAGGAAGTGAAATCCTCGCCGCTGAAGGCATCGCCCTCGCCCTTCAAGCCGACCAATGAAGACGAGCGAGCCATGGTCCGCAAGCTCATCCTCGACAGCTATGACTGGTTCGTCGGCATCGTCGCCGAGCGCCGCAAAATGACCCGCGATCAGGCACTGGCCCTTGCCGACGGCTCGATCTTCACCGGCCGCCAGGGCCTTGCCAACGGTCTGATCGACGCTGTCGGCGGCGAGAGCGTGGCGATCGACTGGCTGGCGACCAAGGGTGTCGACGCCAAGCTCAAGGTGGTGGAATGGAAGGACACCGAGCGGCGTGGCGGCTTCCTGTTCTCGAAAGCAATAGCGCGCAGCGTCGGCAGCGCGCTCGGCCTGTCGGAGGCCGGCAGCGACGTGCTTCACGAAATTGGCGCGGATCGCTTGTTTCTTGACGGTCTCGTTTCCGTCTGGCACCCTTGATCTGCCGGTTGGGGCGAGTAAAAAAGCAAATAAAATCATCCTGATAATTTGACCGCAGCGCTTTCACGGGGACCTTTCTGATGATCAAATCCGAGCTTGTGCAGATCATTGCCACGCGCAACCCGCATCTTTTCCTGCGCGACGTCGAAAACATCGTGGGAGCGATCTTCGACGAGATCACCGATGCCCTGGCGGAAGGCAATCGGGTCGAGTTGCGTGGCTTCGGCGCTTTTTCGGTGAAAAATCGCCCTGCCCGCACCGGCCGCAACCCGCGCACCGGCGAATCCGTCGAGGTCGAGGAGAAGTGGGTGCCGTTCTTCAAGACCGGCAAGGAATTGCGTGAAAGGCTGAATGGCGGCAAGTAGGCGCGGACCAACGCGCCGGCGTTATCAAGGCCTGCCTTCTCCAGGGAATTTCTATGTTGAACCGCTTCATACTTATCGTGGTCTTCGTGCCGCTCGCCGTCATCCTGATTGCGCTGGCCGTCGCCAACCGCGAGCTGGTCGCCTTCACGCTCGACCCGTTCAACCCCGGCAATCCGAAACTGACGCTGACCTTGCCGCTGTTCATCTTCCTGTTCGTGGCGCTCGCCATCGGCATGGTCGTCGGCAGCCTGGCGACCTGGGTCAAGCAGGGCCGCTACCGCAAGCTGGCGCGCCAGCGCGGGGTCGAGGCCGAGAATTTGCGCCAGGCGGTCAGCCGTATACCCGCCGTGCAGCAGGGCGCGGCCACCGGGCCGGCGCTGCCGAAGCCAACGGCCTGAAGCCGGCGCTTTTATCTTCGCGGAGTTTTGCATGCTGACCATTTCGGCCGACGCTGTCGACCAGGCGCTGACCTTTCCCGGGCTGGTCGAGACATTGCGCGCGGCCTTCCGCGAGGGTGCTGTGCAACCCGTCCGCCATCATCACGGGGTCGAGCGGCCCGACGGTGCCACATCCACGCTGCTTTTGATGCCGGCGTGGACCGACTTCCATGCGGCCGGCACATCGGTCGGGGGTCATATCGGCGTCAAGATCGTCACCGTATCGCCCGACAACAACGCCATCGGCAAACCGGCGGTGATGGGGCTCTACCTCCTGCTCAACGGCACCACCGGCGAGCCCGAAGCGCTGATCGACGGCCAACGGCTGACACAGTGGCGCACCGCTTGCGCCTCGGCGCTGGCCGTCTCCTATCTCGCCCGCGAGGACGCATCGCAGCTTCTGGTGGTCGGCGCCGGCGCGCTGTCGCCGTTCCTCGCCAAGGCGCACTCCGCGGTGCGGCCGATCAAGACCATCCGCATTTGGAACCGCACGCCCGCCAATGCCGAAAAGGTCGCGGCTGATTTGCGCGCGGACGGTTTCAACGCCGAGGCCGCAAGCGATCTCGACGCCGAACTCGCCGAGGCCGACATCGTCTCATCGGCGACGATCACGACGACGCCGCTGGTCAAGGGTGCGCTGCTCAAGCCGGGCGCGCATGTCGATCTGGTCGGCGGCTTCACGCCGACCATGCGCGAGAGCGACGACGACGCGATCGCGCGCCCGCGTCTATGTCGACACCCGCGCCGGCGCCACCAAGGAAGCCGGCGACATCGTCCAGCCGCTCGCCTCCGGCGTGCTGAAGCCGGAAGCCATCGTCGCCGATCTGCATGAGCTGGCGCGCGGGGAAAAACAGGGCCGGCAGAGCCCCACTGAGGTCACGCTGTTCAAGTCGGTCGGCGCCGCGCTTGAGGACCTTGCCGCGGGCATTGCCGTCTACAACGCGCTCAAGCAGTAGCGTCTGCGCCGGTTCTGCGATCGAACTTCCTGATCGCTTCCGCGCTGACCGGGGTGAAGAAGTTCACCAGATTGCCATCGGGATCGCGCAGCAGCAGCGACCGGTTACCCCATGGCATCGTCGTCGGCGTCTGTACGAAATCGCCGATAATTTTCGCCAGCCTGCTGTACTCAGCATCAACATCGGCGACGCGAAACTCGATGATCGCTGAGCGATTGGCGGCCGGCTGCGCCACATCAGTTCCGAACAGGGCCAGCGTGCGGGTGCTGCCGATCGCCAGTGTGCAGGACGGCGTTGCCAGTTCGGCGAAATCGTCTGTGAACCAGGTTGCGGTAAGCCCGGTGATCGTGTCGTAGAATGCCACCAAGGGCTTGATCTGATCGGTAATGATGCGGATCGAGACGAAGTCCATCTTATTCTCCTGGGGCAAGCGCGACGCTATCTGAAGACAATCGCTTGTCGCACAAGGCTGCTGACAACTTGGTGTCAGCAGCCTTGTCACGGTGCCTTGCCGATCCGGCGGCTGGATGCTTCAGCCTGCCTTCATGGCAGCGCCCATCGCCTCGGCGATCAGCGCGAAATCATGCGCCGTAATTTCGAACAGGCCAAAGCGCAGTTGATAACCCCAGTTCGATTTGCCCGCGGTGAAGTCGAGCTGCTCGAGCAGCGGCTTGATCGGCGCCTCCTCGGCCTTGGCCCATTCGACATCCCTGCGGAACGGCGTGAAGCCACCGCCCATGTCGCCCTGATAAGGCTCGCCTTCGCGCACGGTGCCGATTGCCGTGAAGGCCTGCAGGCCGTCCTTCTCGCGCAGAATTGTGGTCGGCGAGTAGTAGATGATGCCGTCGCCGGGCTTGATGCGGCGCAAAGGTGCCGCCTTGCCGTGGTTGACCTGCATGAAGCCGGCCTCGCGGCCGCGCCGGACATGTTCGGCGGAAGCGACCGCGATCCAGTGCGCACTCATTTCTGTTCTCCATTGGCCTGTTCCCCATTGGCCTGTTCTCCGTCGTTCAGCCAGTAGACGCGCAGCCGGTGCTTGTCGGGATCGAGCGCAACGAAGGTGCGGCCGAAGTCCATGTCGGTCGGCGTCTGCAGAACGGTCAAGCCGCGTCCTGCCCAGTCCGTGTAGGCGGCGTCCACCGCATCAGGCCGGTCCAACGCGAAGACGAGCTCCGCACCGCCGCCCGCGGCCGCGGCCGACGGCTCCACCGTGTGGCGCGACCACAGGCCGAGCTTGAAGCCATTGTCGAGCACGAACAGCACGAAGGTCGGCGACGTCTCCACCGGCTGGCGTCCCAGCAGCGCACCGTAGAAGGCGCCGCTCCGCTCCGGACTGTCGACATAAGGATGACGAAATTGGGGGTGTTCATGTCTGCTCTCCAGGGTTTCGATTGGAGGAGCATAGGTGACCCCACTGTCAGATTCTGGCAGCAGCGTCTTGTGGGAGCGTGGAAAGGAGCATTAAGCGCCAGGCTGGCGCTTCGGTGCGTCCAGCGTCGCGCGCCATTCCTTCAGCAGCGCCTGCCGACGACGCGGATAGCGGATATACGTGGTGTTGAGCCCCGACATCCGGTCGGCGCGAAAATGTCTGAAATCCTGCCGCGTCTCGCACCAGGCCACCACCACCCGCACCTTGTCGAAAAAGCCGAGCGCGAATGGCCAGATCAAGCGCTCGGAGGCGGCGCCGCCGGCGTCGCGGTAAAGAAGCCGAGTTTTCTCTCGTTGCGGATCGCCTGGCGCACCAGGCCAAGGTCGATGCTTTCGACAGCATCGCCGTGCGGCCCGACCAAAAGCGCGGTCGCATCGAGGTCCTCGCGCAGATCATCCGGCAGCACAGCGGCGATCTTGGCCAGCGCGTCGGTGGCGGCGGCCGACAGCCGCTTGTCCGGTTGTCTGGCAACCCAACGCGATCCCAGAACGATGGCCTCGATCTCCTCGTCGGTGAACATCAGCGGCGGCAGCATGAAGCCGGGTTTCAGCACATAGCCCAGCCCAGCCTCGCCCTCGATCGGCGCGCCTTGCCCCTGCAGCGTGGCAATGTCGCGGTAGAGCGTTCGGATCGAAACGTCCATCTCGCCGGCAAGCGTGCGACCGCTCACCGGCCGGCGATGCCGGCGCAGGATCTGGATCAAGTCGAGCAGGCGTTCGGAACGGGACATGATTCCAGATTTGCCTGTTTCCTCAGCGAGGTCCACCACCTCAGACATTCGCACGCTGGACCATTTTGTTTGCGCAGCCGGTGACCCTATGTCAAAAGCGGCCTGCCGCCTCCGGAGACGCTCCTGCTTGAAGTCTTTTCGCGACAAACGCCGCGACAACCGTCCGCCCGCAAAGGGCAGGACCGAACACGCGCGGCCGCAGCCGGGCACCGCACCAGTCCGACCCGAAGCCAGACAGCCACGCCACGAAACAAAACCGGACGACCGGTCTGATCCGAAGCCCGCCCCCCGTATCCTGGCGCGTCGCGAAGGCGTCCTGCCCACTGAGCGCCTGCCGGTGATCCTCGAAGTTGCGCCAAATCAGGATTATGCACTGCTCGACAGCGGCGCCGGCGAAAAGCTCGAACAATACGGCCCCTACCGCATCGTGCGGCCCGAGGGACAGGCGATCTGGCAAAAGGCCTTGCCCGCCAGGGACTGGGACCGAGCCGACGCCATCTTCACCGGCGATACCGACGAAGAAGGCATCGGCCGCTGGCGTTTTCCGAAGGTGCCGCTGGGCGAGACCTGGCCGATGAGGCATGACGGCATCGACTATCTCGGCCGCTTCACCTCGTTTCGCCATGTCGGCGTCTTCCCCGAGCAGGCTTCGCACTGGGACCATATGGCCAGCCAGATCGTGGCGGCCAAGCGCCCGGTCAAGGTGCTGAACCTGTTCGGCTATACCGGGCTCGCGTCTCTGGTGGCCGCCCGTGCCGGCGCCGAGGTCACCCATGTCGATGCCTCCAAGAAGGCGGTCGGCTGGGCGCGCGAAAACCAGGAAATGGCCGGTCTCGGCAGCAAGCCGATCCGCTGGATCGTCGACGATGCTGTGAAATTCGCCGAGCGCGAAGAGCGCCGCGGCAGCCGCTACGACATCATCCTGTTCGACCCGCCCGCCTATGGCCGCGGCCCCAAGGGCGAGGTCTGGCAATTGTTCGAGGACCTGCCCGGCCTGACCGATCTTTGCCGCGCGATCCTGACGCCGAAACCGCTCACCGTGGTGCTGACCGCCTATTCCATCCGCGCCTCCTTCTTCGCCATCCATGCCTTGATGCGCGACACCTTTGCCGGCATGGGCGGCACGGTTGAATCAGGCGAACTGATCATCCGCGAGCAGTCCGCCGGGCGGGCGCTGTCGACATCGCTGTTTTCGCGCTGGGTGGCCTGAATGCCCCGGAGACCTGAATGCCCGGGAGTCCCGAATGAATGAGCGGCACATCGGCGCGCCCGGGCAGGTCAAGGAAGTCACCAGCCTTGCCAATCCGCTGATCAAGGACATCAAGGCGCTCGCCCAGAAGAAATTCCGCGACCAGCAGAACGCCTTCATGGCCGAAGGGCTGAAGCTGGTCATCGACGCCCTCGACCTCGGCTGGTCGATCAGGACGCTGGTTTTCGCCAAGGCCGGACGCGGCAATGCGGCGGTCGAAAAGGTGGCGGCGCGCACGGTTGCCGCCGGCGGCACCGTGCTCGAAGTGTCCGAAAAAGTGCTGGTGGCCATCACCCGCCGTGACAATCCGCAAATGGTGGTCGGCGTCTTCCGGCAAAAACTGCTGCCGCTAAGAGACATCCGCGCTCACGACGGCGACGTCTGGGTGGCGCTCGACCGGGTGCGCGATCCCGGCAATCTCGGCACCGTCATCCGCACCGTCGATGCCGTCGGCGCCAAGGGCGTCATCCTGGTCGGCGAGACTACCGATCCTTTTTCTGTCGAGACCGTGCGCGCCACCATGGGCTCGATCTTCGCCGTGCCGGTGACCAAGGCGACGCCGGAAGCATTTCTGGCTTGGCGAAACAGCTTCTCGGGCCTGGTGGTCGGCACCCATCTGAAGGGTGCGGTCGACTACCGCTCGGTCGATTTCTCCCGAGGACCGGTGCTCTTGATGATGGGCAATGAGCAGCAGGGCCTGCCCGACAATCTGGCGGAAAGCTGCGACCGGCTGCTGCGGATTCCGCAGGCCGGCCGCGCCGATTCACTCAATTTGGCGGTCGCCACCGGAATCATGCTGTTCGAGATCCGGCGCGGCGCGCTGAAACTTGCCCCCGAGGACGCCACATCGTGAAATCATGGTCTCCCTATGCGCTGCTGGTGGTGGTGGCAATCGCGCTCGACCAGTGGATAAAGCATCTGATCGAGACCGGCCTCGGCTTCCAGGAAAAGCTCGACATGGTGCCATTCCTGGCGCTGTTTCGCACCTACAATACCGGCATCGCCTTCTCGATGTTCTCGTCCTTCGGCGACACCGGCCTGGTCGTCATCGCGGTCGTGGTCGTTGCCTTTGTGCTTTACCTCGCAACGCGCACCCCCGCCGGCCATGTGCTGGCCCGCATCGGCTTTGCATTGATCATCGGCGGTGCGATCGGCAATCTGATCGACCGCGCCGTCTACGGCCACGTCATCGACTATATATTGTTCCACACGCCGGTATGGTCCTTCGCCGTCTTCAACCTCGCCGATGCCTTCATTTCGGTCGGCGCGGCGCTGGTCGTCTTCGACGAGTTCATAGGCTGGCGGCGCGAGGCCAAGCCGCAAGGCCCAGAAGCCTGACGGCCCGACTCTTTTGACCAATTGACCTCGCCGGACGGTCGCCGCACAGTTCGGCCAGAGCCAGCCAACGCCGACCGCCAGCCTTTGCGAAGCCGAGGAGAAGAGATGCCTGAAACCTTCAAAGCCATCCTCGTTTCGCGCGACGCCGAAAAGAAACAGTCGGTGGAGGTCGTCGATTTCGGCGAAGCCGATCTGATGGAAGGCGACGTAACCGTCGCCGTCGAGGCGACGACGGTCAACTACAAGGACGGGCTGGCCATCACTGGGAAAGCGCCAGTGATCCGCCGCTGGCCGCTGGTGCCGGGCATCGATTTCGCCGGAACCGTCCTCTCCTCATCGCATGCCGACTGGAGCAAGGGCGACAAGGTCATCCTCAATGGCTGGGGCGTCGGCGAGACGCATTTCGGCGCCTATGCCGGGCGCGCCCGCGTCAACGGCGACTGGCTGGTGCCGTTGCCCGACGGCATCAGCGCCCACGATGCGATGGCGGTCGGCACCGCCGGCTATACGGCCATGCTCAGCGTCATGGCGCTGGAGCGGCACGGCATCCTGCCGGATCGCGGCCCGGTGGTGGTGACGGGTGCAGCCGGCGGCGTTGGGTCGGTCGCGGTCTCGATCCTGTCCAGCCTTGGCTATCACGTCATCGCCTCGACCGGCCGCAACGCCGAAAGCTCCTATCTGATCGACCTCGGTGCCGCCGAAGTGATTTCGCGCGAGGAACTCTCCCAGCCGGCCAAGCCGCTGGCCAAGGAGCGCTGGGCCGGCGGCATCGATGCCGTCGGCAGCCACACGCTGGCCAATGTGCTGTCGATGACCGCCTATGGCGGCGCGGTCGCCGCCTGCGGCCTGGCCGGTGGCATGGATCTGCCGTCGAGCGTCGCCCCGTTCATCCTGCGCGGCGTCTCGCTGCTCGGCATCGATTCGGTGATGGCGCCAAAGGCTGTGCGGCTGGAAGCCTGGCGCCGCATCGGCAGCGATCTTGATCTCAAGAAGCTCGCCGGCCTGTCGACGACCATCGGCTTCGACGGCATCATCACCGCCGCCCACGACATCGTCGACGGCAAGATCAGGGGCCGCGTGGTTGTCGATATGTGAGGCTCCCGAAGCATGACCCCGAAGGGATCAGGTTTTCGGAAAAGATCATGCGATGCGGAAAACCGCCAAAAATGCATGACCGCTAAAATTCGAACGATCCGCCGCGCTTTTCCATAATCTCTATCTGGCAAGGATTTCCGCATGATCGCGGAGTCCGCCAGGAAAGAGAAGAGCCGTGCCGAAAGCGTCGACGGGCCGAGTCCGGCGACGGTGAAGCGGCAGCGTGTTGCGCCGCCGCCTCTGGCGCCGGATTTGCCGCGCCCCACGTCCGAGGGCCTGCCGTTCCTGACGGTGGTCGCCAGTGTCGTGCTGGCGGGCCTCTCCCACCTCACCGGTGCGCCGATCTTCATCACCCTCGGCCTGCTGGCGACAGGCCTTGCCGGCGTCGCCATGCACCTGCGCAGCCGGCGCACCGTCCGCCGCGCGGCGGCCTTGCTCGACGAAACCGCGGCCCGTAGCCGCGCCGAAATCGAGACGCTGGCCGACCGTATGTGGGAGATGCAGGAGAGCGAGGAGCGTTTTCGCGGGCTGATCGATGCGCTCGGCGATCTCGTCGTCCACCGCGACCGCGATGGCCACATCGTCTACGCCAACAAGGTTTTCGCCAGCCTCGTCGGAACCGACCAACGCGACCTTGCCGGCAGGACCCTCGCCGAACACGGCATTGATGTCGGCATCGTCCCCGACGCCGCCTTTTCCGATCATGAATGCCTGAGTTCCACCGACGTCTCCATACGCACCCCGAACGGTCCGCGCTGGTTCTCATGGATCGAACTGTCGGTACGCGACAAGGATAGCGGCGCCGTCTCGCACCGGGCGATTGCCCGCGACATCACCGCGCGCAAACGCGCCGAATCCTCGCTGATCACCGCGCGCGAGCGCGCCGAATATGCCAGCCAGGCCAAGTCGCGCTTCCTCGCCACCGTCAGCCATGAGATCCGCACGCCGATGAACGGCATCATGGGCATGGCCAAGCTTCTGGCTGACACCAATCTGTCGCCCGAGCAGCGCACCTATGTCGGCGCTGTCTCGACCTCGGCCAGCGCCCTTTTGGCGCTCATCGAGGATTTGCTCGACTATTCCAAGATAGAGGCCGGCCGTTTCGACCCGGAGCCGCAGCCGACATCGCTGCGCGAAATCGCCGACAACATCGTCGAACTGATGGCAGCGAAAGCCTTCGCCAAGAACATCGGCCTCGGCTGTCATGTCGAGCCCGACGTGCCGCAGATGATCATGGCCGATCCCGGCAGGGTCAGGCAGGTGCTGCTCAACCTGATCGGCAATGCGATCAAGTTCACCGACACCGGCGGCGTGCTGGTCTCGATTGCGCGCGCCCGCACCGATACCAGCGACCGCATCTGCTTCACCGTTACCGACACCGGCCCCGGCCTGCACGAAGACGACATGGAGCGCATCTTCGAGGAATTCGAACAGTCCGACGGCACCTCGACCCGCACCCATGGCGGCGCCGGCCTCGGTCTGGCCATATCAAGGCGCCTGGTCGCCGCCATGGGCGGTGCCATTTCGGTGTCGAGCCGGCTTGGCGAGGGATCGGAATTCGTCTTCGAGATCCCGGCCGCAGGAGCAACCGAAGCACCGCAGAACCGGCAGAACATCCTGGCCGGCCGGCGCGCCGTGATCGTGTCGAAGAACGCCGTCGAGGCCGACGCCATCGCCCGCACCATCCGCGCCCATGGCGGCGCCGTCGACGTCGCCGCAACCGCTTCCCAGGCGACGCCCTTCGCCGAACATTGCGATGTGCTGTTGATCGACGCGGCCCTGGAGGACGGCGACGGCAGACTGCTCAAGCGCCTGCGCCAGAGTGGCTTTGCCGATTGCGAGGCGATCACGCTGATCGCGCCGACCGACCGCGGCATGCTTGGCGAATTCCGCACCAACGGCTACGCCACCTTCCTGGCGAGGCCGGTGCGCGGCGAAACCCTGCTGCGCGTGCTGCTGACCAGTCATGTCCCTGCCTTGCCGCCGCCCAAGCCGGAAAAGACCGGCGCGTCCTCGCTTCGTGCCCACGGCGGGCGCCAGCAAGGTTTGTCGGTGCTGATCGCCGAAGACAACGACATCAACGCCATGCTTGCCCGCGCCACGCTTTTGAAGGCGGGACATCGCGTGAAAGTGGTCGGCAATGGCAAGGCCGCGGTCGAGGCGGTGACCGAAGCCGGGCTGAAAAATCGCTTCGATGTGGTGCTGATGGATTTGCACATGCCGGTCATGGACGGGCTGGACGCGATCGCCGCCATCCGCCGCCACGAGGAGGAAATGGCTGTGCCGCCGGTTCCGATCATGGTGCTTTCGGCCGACAGCCAGGAAAAGACCCGCCACACAGTGCTCGCCCATGGCGCCAGCGGCTTTGTCACCAAGCCGCTCGATCCCGACGCGCTGGTCCATGCCGTCGAGGGCCAGGTGGCCGCCTGAATTCATGTCCCTCAAAAGTGGCCCCGGTTTTGAGAAGACGACATGCACAAAACAAAGACAGAAGCGCGTCGCGTGAATCGTCCCAGCGCGACGCGACGCTGGCGCAATCCTCGCGTCACGTAGGTAGCCGAATGAGGGTTTTCGCCAGCCGACGAAGTATTGCCCGTCGCGCCGTATCACGGTACTGTCACAATCCTGTTGCACCTACACCGTATCCCCGTGCCAAGAGGGATGGCTCGAAGGAGAATCACTCGTGCATACAGTTATGCCGGAATGTGACACTCGGCCCAGCGCAGGCGGCGCTTTGCTCGCCGCGCGGAACGCCGATGCCGTCGCAACAGGCGCACCGCTGGGCCGTATCGGCAATCTCGAAGTGCGGCTTGCCCGCAATGAGGCCGAGATCGCCGCCGCGCAGGAAGTGCGCTACCGGGTGTTTTATGACGAGCTTGGCGCCAGGAAGGACCTGTTCCAGGCGCAGGACCGGCGCGACGCCGACCGCTTCGACCCGCTGTGCGACCATCTGCTGGTGCTTGACACCTCGATCTCCGGCCCCGAGCATCGCCGCATCGTCGGCACTTACCGCCTGCTGCGGCAAGAGATTGCGGCGACCGCCGGCGGCTTCTATTCCGAAGGCGAGTTCGAACTGACCAAGCTGATCGCCCGCCATCCCGGCCAGCGCTTCCTTGAGCTCGGCCGCTCCTGCGTGCTGCCGGAATACCGCTCGAAGCGCACCATCGAGGCGCTGTGGCAAGGCATCTGGGCCTACATCAACCACTATGAGATCGGCGTGATGACCGGTTGTGCCTCGTTCCCCGGCACGGTGCCGGCTGCGCATGCCGAGGCGCTCACCTACCTTGCCCATCACTGCCGAACCAACTCCGCGTGGGATGTGCGGGCGGTCTCCGGCCGCTATTGCTCGATGGATCTGATGCCGATCGAGGCGGTCAACGCCAAGGCGGCGATCGCGGCCATGCCGCCGCTGGTCAAGGGCTATCTGCGCGTCGGCGCCCGCATCGGTGACGGCTGCGTCATCGACCGTGAGTTCTCCACGGTCGATGTGTTCGTGGTGATGCCGGTCAAGGAAATCGGCGCCCGCTACGTCAACTATTATGGCGGGGAAGCGCAGCGCTTTGCGGCGTGAGGCAGTAGGCAGTAGGCGGTAGGCGGTAGGCAGTAGTGAAGCTGCCGGGACTCCTGACTCCTGACTATTCCTACTCACTAATCCCTCTCCCTATGGAATATCCTCCGGTCGCCGTCCCGGGCGGCTCTTGTAGGACGGAAAGGTCCAGCCGAATTTCAGCGCGCCGCCGCGCACCAGGAAAGCCGCGACGAAGCCGGCGACATCCGAGGCGAGCGGCGGCAGGCCGGCGAGATCGCCAAGTGTGTAGAGGCCGGCGCCCGCGAGTGCGGCGGTGACGTAGATTTCGGGCCTGAGCAGCACCGATGGCTCGCCGGCCAGCAGATCGCGCAGGATGCCGCCAAATGTGGCGGTCAACACGCCCATAACAACGGAGACGACCGGCGAGCCGGTGATGGCCAGCCCCTTGGCCGCGCCCATTACGGAAAAGGCCGCCAATCCGATGGCGTCGAGCCAGAGCAGCCATTTCCAGCGGGATTCGACGCGGTGAGCGATGAAGAAAACCAGCACCGCAACCGCCGCGCAAACCAGCACATAGCCGGAGTTGGCGACCCAAAAGACGGGCAGGTTGAGGATGACGTCGCGAAGCGTGCCGCCGCCAATGCCGGTGACGCTGGCCAGAAACAGGAAGCCGATAATGTCGAGCTGCTTGCGCGAAGCCGCCAATGCCCCGGTCGCGGCAAAGACGGCGACGCCGGCATAGTCGAGGAGGTCGATGGGTGTCAGGGACATGAGGTAGTAGGGATTGGGAATTAGGGAAAGTATGAATAACACGAAGCCGCGCGATTGATACGCCTGCCTATTCCCTCTTCCCTCTTCCCTCTTCCCTATTCCCTCTTCCCTATTCCCTATTCCCTACTGCCTACCCTACTCACGCATCCTTCTCGGCCTGCTCGTTCACCGGCCCCGGCTCGACCGGCGCTTCGGTGGCCGCGATCTTGGGGCCGCCCTTGGCGACCCCGACCATGGCCGGCCGCAGCACGCGCTCGCCGATCGAATAGCCCGGCTGCACGACCTGGACGACGGTGTTGGCCGGCACATCGGGATTGGGCACTTCGAACATCGCCTGGTGGAAATTCGGGTCGAACTTCTCACCTTCCGGCTCAAGCTTCTTCACCCCATGCCGTTCCAGCGTCGACAGCATGGCGCGCTCGGTGATCTCGACGCCGTCGATCAGCGCCTTGAAGCCGGCGTCTCCGGCCGCTTTCGCCTCGGCGGGGATAGCATCGAGTGCGCGGCGCAGATTGTCCGACACCGACAGCATGTCGCGGGCGAAATTGGCCACCGCATAGGCGCGCGCATCATGCACGTCGCGGGCGGTGCGGCGGCGCAGATTCTCCATCTCGGCTGCGACGCGCAGCGCGCGGTCCTTCAGCTCCTCGTTTTCCTTCAGCAGCCGCACCAGCGCTTCATAGTCGCCGTCGATGCCGCCTTGCGTGCGCTCGGCCTCGGCCGTTTCGATATCCTCGGGCGCGCGTTCGTCTTTTGTCTGGTCGCTCATCGCCATTTCCCGTCATTCGAATGGTTTGGATTTGCGCCCGATATCGAGGTTTGGCGGCCAAAAATCAAGGGGTAAGCCCAGGAGGACGCCCCACAGCAGGCAATGTTGCGGGCTGCCCGTCGGACTTGGTGCGGGGCGCAAGGACGTTCAAAATTAATTCAAACTTTACCGTAACGGCAGCCTTTGCTTGCCAATACCCCGCTATGGGGAACCATTCAAAGCTTGGAGGAGTTTTGAAACCGACACAGGATTTGAGATCATGGACCGCAATACTGGCAACAGAAGCGAAGAGCTCGCCGCCGACATCAGGCGCCAGTTCGGCACCGAGGCGACGACGCGCTTCTTGCGCACCTTGCCGGCCTTCCGCACCGAGGCCGACATTCCCGCCCGTTTCCGGGACCTGCTCGATCGGCTGGACGGCATAGAAGCCAGCATGGCCGGCGGCCAACGCCGTCAATAGCGATGCAATCGCGCGACAATTACGCGCAGTAATTTCGCGTGAGCTTTTCCTTGCAGCAGCGGGACGCCCCGCCTATGCTTCCTGATGAACATGATTTCCCCCGAGACGGCCGCCAACAGCAAGCGCGCCTGGTTGAAGATCCTGGCGCGCTACAAGAAGCCCGACCGGCGACGCAGCACTCTTGAACTCGCCATCACCCTTATTCCTTTCGTTACGCTGTGGGCGCTGTCTTCGGCAGCCTATTCCTATGGCCACTGGTGGGGCTTGATCCTGATCCTTCCCGCCGCCGGTTTTCTGGTGCGGATCTTCATGATCCAGCACGATTGCGGCCACGGCTCCTTCTTCGCCAACCGCACTGCCGACGACTGGATCGGCCGCGCGCTCGGCGTGCTGACGCTGACCCCTTACGATTGCTGGCGGCGCGCGCACGCCACCCATCACGCCAGCGCCGGCAATCTTGACGAGCGCGGCATGGGCGATATCAGGACGTTGACGGTTGCTGAATACCGCCGGCTGTCTTGGCGGGGACGCCTTGCCTATCGTCTCTACCGCCATCCCCTGGTGATGTTCGGCCTCGGGCCGATCTGGCTGTTCATCTTCGAGCAGAGGCTGCCCGTCGGCATGATGCGCGGCGGCCTGACGCCCTGGGTGTCGTCGATGACCACCAATCTCGGCATCGCGGTTGCGGCAGCGCTGCTTATCTGGCTGGTCGGCCCCGGCGCTTTCCTGATCGTCCATTTGCCGATCGTGATCCTGGCCGGATCGGCCGGCATCTGGCTGTTCTACGTCCAGCACCAGTTCGAGGAGACGGAATGGGCGAAGGACGAAGAGTGGGAATTCCAGCGTGCCGCCCTGCACGGCTCGTCCTATTACGATTTGCCGCCGGTGCTGAACTGGTTCACCGGCAATATCGGCGTCCATCACGTGCACCATCTCTCCGCCAAGGTGCCGGGGTACCGGTTGCAGGAAGTGCTGCGCGACTATCCGGAATTGCGCGGCATCGGCCGCGTCACGCTTCTCGACAGCCTGCGCTGCGTCAAGCTGGCGCTATGGGACGAGAATCGCCGCAAGCTGATCTCGTTTCGCGAAGCGCGGGCCTTGGCCTAAAAGCATTCCAGCAAAGTGAAGCGGTTTTCCCGGGAAAACCGCGCAGCGCTTTCCCTCGGGATCGCATAAAACAAGAAATAAACCGCCGCACCAAAGGGGCGGCTGCATCTCCCAGAAGATCTGCTCAGGTTGCCTTGCGCTCCGCATCAGGACCTTGCAGCCCTGATCACGTCAGCCGCCTTTTCGGCGATCATGATGGTCGCTGCATTGGTGTTGCCGCCGATCAGCGCGGCTTCCTCCCTGGCGGATACTTCCGTCCGGACAGCCAAGAGATCACAGTCTTTGTAAAGACAGGCGAAATTACCGCTGCGTCAGCTGTTGCGAACGCGCCGCCAGGAGTATTTCGGCCCCTTCGGCTCCGACGCTTCGGTCGGCTGATAGTAAAGGCCCAGCCCGCCTGTGCGGCCTTCTTCGAGGCGCTTCAGCAGAACCGGGTTGGAGATTTCGAACTCGTCGAAGCCGAGGCGCAGCATATGCGGCAGCTGGTCGACGAGCACCTGGCCAGTGGCGCGGACCGCGCCCTCGAAATGGTAGCGGCTGCGCAGCAATTCGCCCTTGGAAAACGAGCGGCCGTCGCTGAAGGCCGGGAAGGCCAGCGCCACCAGCGACAGCTGGTCGAGCAGATCCACAATCTTTTCCAGCTGGTCGCCGGGCTGCAGCGCGACGCCAAGCCGCTCCTTGGCCGAGCGCCGCACTTCGGCATCGAGGCCGAGAAATGCCTGCAACGGCAGGATGAAGCGGCCATTGCCCGCCAGTGCATCCGCACTTTCGGCATGTGTCCACTCGTCTTCGCGAAAACCCGTCCGGGTCCAGAGGCGGGTCTCCGCTGTGGTCTGTTCAGTCATAGAAAATTCCTAAAGCCCTAAAAATCGAAAGTCCGCGAAAGCCGGTCCACACCAAACCGGCGGCCTCCGAGCGGAAGCCGCCGTTGCAGGCCAGCCTCACCTGAATATCACCATAGCTTAAAGGGATGCGTCGGTCAGCGACACTTCCAGTCCCGACAGATGGATGCCGCACTCGGTCTTGGCATGACCGGCCCAGCGTCCGCTTCGCGCATCCTCGCCCGGCTGCACCGGCTGCGTGCATGGGAAGCAGCCGATCGACAGATAGCCGTACGCAACCAGCGGATTTTCGCGCAGCGCATGCGCGCGCATGTAGTCAGCCTGGTCGGATGTCGTCCAGTGCGCCAGCGGATTGATGCGTACGCGCGGGCCGACCGCCTCGAACACCGGCAGCGCGGCTCGCGTCGCCGCCTGGAAGCGCTTGCGGCCGGTCAGCCAGGCCCGGAAGGGGGCGACGCCGCGCGCCAGCGGCTCGACCTTGCGCACGTCGCAGCAGGCATCGGTATTGCTCTGGTGCAGATTGCCGGTCGGATCGACCCGCTCGAGCGCCGTGTCTTCGGGCTTGATCACCCTGATGTTGGTCAGCCCGAAATCGGCGACCAGCGCATCGCGATAGCCCAGCGTCTCCTCGAAATGCTTGCCGGTGTCCAGGAAGATGACCGGCAGCGTGCGGTCGACCTTGGCGATCATATGCAGCAGGACGGCGGAATCCGCGCCGAAGGACGACACGGCGGCCATCTCGTCATGAAACAATTCGCTCGCCGCGCGTTCGATGATGTCGAGCGGGCTCAGATGTCCATACAGCGCGTCGAAACCCGCCGCTTTGGCGGCGATGCTGTCGTCGACGTCGACGATGCGGTCAAGCGGCCTTGGTTTCGCCAGCATAGAGCGCCTCCTTGAACGGCGCGGGACCGACACGGCGGTAGGCGTCGATAAAACGTTCACTGGGACCGAGCCGAAGGCCGAGATAGGTGTCGACGATCTGCTCGATGGCGTCGGTGATCTCTTCCGAAGAGAAGCCGCGGCCGATGATTTCGCCAACCGAGGTGTTCTCGTCGGCCGATCCGCCAAGCGTCACCTGGTACAGTTCGGAGCCTTTCTTCTCGACGCCGAGGATACCGATATGGCCGACATGGTGATGTCCGCAGGCATTGATGCAGCCGGAAATCTTCAGCTTCAATTCGCCGATCTCGCGCTGCCGCTCCAGCGAGGCGAAGCGAAGCGAAATCTCCTGCGCGATCGGGATCGAGCGCGCTGTCGCCAGCGCGCAATAATCGAGGCCAGGGCACGCGATGATGTCGCTGATCAGGTTGGAATTGGCCGTCGCCAGACCAATATCGACCAGCGCATCATAGACGGCCTTGAGATCGGCGCGCGCCACATGCGGCAGGATCAGGTTCTGCTCATGGCTGACGCGCAGTTCGTCGAACGCGTATTTCTCGGCGATGTCGGCGACCGCTTCCATCTGGCTGTCCGTGGCATCGCCCGGCACCTCGCCGATGCCTTTCAGCGAAATCGTCACCGCGGCATAGTCGGGATGGCGATGCGTCACGACATTCTGGTCGAGCCAATCCGAGAAGCTTTTGGAATCGAGCCGCGCCAGCTTGATCGCCGCGTCGCCTTCCGGCCGGGCGGTCAGTGCCGGCGGCGCGAAATAGGCGTCGATGGCACGGATGTCGGCTTCTGGCAGCTTCAGCTCGGCGTCCTTCAGCGCCTGCCATTCGGCCTCGACCTGGCGGGTGATTTCCTCGACGCCGGTCTCGTGGACGAGGATCTTGATGCGCGCCTTGTACTTGTTGTCGCGGCGACCATAGAGATTGTACACGCGCAGGATCGCCGTGCAGTAGGACAGCAGGTCGGCTTCCGGCAGGAAGTCGCGGATCTTGCGCGCCACCATCGGCGTGCGGCCCTGGCCGCCACCGACATAGACGGCAAAGCCGAGCTCGCCGGCGGCATTCTTCTTCAGATGCAGACCGATATCATGCGTCTGGATGGCGGCGCGGTCGCGCTCGGCCCCGGTCACCGCGATCTTGAACTTGCGCGGCAGGAACGAGAATTCCGGATGCACCGACGACCATTGCCGCAGGATCTCGGCATAGGGGCGCGGATCGGCGACCTCGTCGGCGGCGGCGCCGGCGAAATGGTCGGCGGTGACGTTGCGGATGCAATTGCCGCTGGTCTGGATGGCATGCATCTCGACGCTGGCGAGATCGGCCAGGATCGCCGGAATGTCGGACAGCGCCGGCCAGTTGAACTGGATGTTCTGGCGCGTGGTGAAGTGGCCGTAGCCCTTGTCGTATTTGCGCGCGATGTGGCCGAGCATGCGCAACTGAGCGCTGTTCAGCGTGCCATAGGGCACCGCGATGCGCAGCATGTAGGCGTGCAGCTGCAGGTAGACGCCGTTCATCAGCCGCAGCGGCCGGAACTGATCCTCGGTGATCTCGCCGGACAGCCGGCGTTCGACCTGGTCGCTGAACTCGGCGACGCGGGCCTGGACAAAATCGTGGTCGAACTCATCGTAGCGGTACATGTTTCGTCTTTCAGGGCGCGTCCGCCCGTATTTTGTTAAGCTGCCCGCGCAGCCTGCTTGCCCAGATCTTCCCGGATGGTCGGGCCGGCGGCGCGGATCTTTTCGCGCAGCCGCACCGGCACGACGATGCCATTGACGACTTCAGCGTCGATCAGATTGACGTCGACAACCTGATTGTTGGCGTTGGCCTTGGCGCCGATTGCTTCCAGCCTGTCCTCTGCCGCTTGGTCATGGGCAAGGTCGGCATGGTCGACCGTCTCGGCCCAGCCGCCATCGGCGTACCAGACGGCGATGCCGTCGGAGAGGCGGTTTGCGGTCAGTATCTTCATGGCTCGACCTCTGCGTCGGCCGCATTGGCGGCGCTCTCATGACTATGTGCCGCGAGCGGCTCGGAACGTTCAAAGTTGGCGCCGGCAACCGCGTCGCCGATGATGGTCATCACCGGACCGGCCAGATCGGCGCGCTCTTCCAGCGACGGCAAATCGGCCAGCGTGCCGTGGAAACGGCGGCGGTTCTGCAAGCTGGCATTCTCGACCACGGCAACCGCCGTGTCCGGCGACAGGCCGGCCTCGATCAGCCGTCCGGCGACTTCGGCGGCGACCGAGCGGCCCATATAGACGGCGACGGTGGCGCCGGAAATGGCGAGCTTGGCCCAATCCGGCAGCGAATTGCCCTTCAGATCATGGCCGGTAGTGAACACCATCGACGAGGAGACGCCGCGCAGCGTCAGCGGCAGCTCGAAATCGGCGGCGGCGGCAAAGGCGGCGGTGACGCCGGGGACGACATCATAGGCGATGCCGGCATCTCGCAGTGCGGCCATCTCCTCGCCGGCGCGGCCGAACACCAGCGGGTCGCCCGACTTCAGCCGCACGACGCGCTTGCCCTGCCTGCCAAGATCGACCAGCAGCGCATTGATCTCGGCCTGGCTCTTGGTGTGGCATCCCTTGCGTTTTCCGACCGGCAGCCGCTCGGCGTCGCGGCGGCCCATGGCGACGATCGCCTCCGGCACCAACGCGTCATAGACGATGACGTCGGCTTCCATCAAAAGCCGATGCGCGCGCAGCGTCAGAATATCCTCAGCACCTGGCCCGGCGCCGACCAGGGCGATATGGCCCGAAGCCGGAGCCTTCGACAGCAACAGATCGGCGGCGGCGTCATGCGCCTGCGAAAGCTCGCCGGCTTCGACGGCGCGCGCCGGTGCACCCTGGAAAAAACTGCTCCAGAACTGGCGGCGGGCGTTGCCTTTCGGCAGCAGCTTTTCGGCGGCACCCCGGAACGAGGCGGCAAGCGCTGCCAGCGGCCCGAGCGACGGCGACAGCATGCGGTCGATGCGGCTGCGCAGCATCTGCGCCAGCACCGGACCCGCGCCTTCCGTGCCGATGGCGATGGCGACCGGGGCGCGGTTGACCAGCGCCGGGGTGAAGAAATCGCACAGCTCCGGCCGGTCGACGGCATTGACCGGAATGCCAAGGCGGCGCGCATCGTCGGCGACGCGGCGGTCGAGCGTCTCGTCGCCACTGGCGGCAAACACCAGGACCGCGCCTTCGAGATGCGCGGCGTCGTAGGGGGCGTCGATACGGATGGCGCCGGTCGTGGCGATGAAGCTCAGCAATTCGGCGTCGGCAACATCGGCGATGATGCGAAGCACAGCACTCGACTGATCAAGTAGCCGCGCCTTGGCCAATGCTTCGACGCCGCCGCCGACGATGGCCACGGCTTCGCCTTCGACCCGCATGAAGACCGGGAACGCGGTGAGCTTGGGATTGGCGTGCGGCATGACGAACAGATTCCGGAACAATTCGGCAGTTTTAGGCGCGGACGCGAAAAAGCTGAAGGAACCCACTCGCGCATCCCCTGACGGGAGGCAATCGCTTTTCCGCAAGCCAAAGGGCCAAGAGAAAAATATTCCACATCCGCATATCAGGCGGATTCAAGCTACTGCCGCAGGCCTTGTTCTGCGGCTCTTTTATCCGGCAGTCGGCCAAGCTGCAAAATTGTTTTTTCTAAATTCTACCAATTTAGTAGATTAAAGCCGTCACCTCGGACATTGCTCCGATGGACGATAGATCGGGCTCGATATGGCTGCGTGCGATCTCGGCGAACGAAGTGGAACGTTCCCGCTTCGCCACGCGTTCTGCCCCTGCCGCAACAGACAATCGTCGGCTGGATTTGAACCTTCAAACAGGAGCCCGCAAATGAGCAAGATCAACCTGAAACATGGCCTTCTGGTCATGGTGGCCGATGGCGAGAAAGCGCTGTTCCTGAAGAACGAGGGCGACAATCTCTATCCGCACCTGCAGCTCTTCCAAGAGATGAACCAGGACAATCCGACAACGCGCGAACAAGGCAGCGACAGTCCCGGCCGCTACAATGACGGCCCCTCCGTGCATCGCAGCACGGTTGAGGAAACCGACTGGCACCGGCAGGGCAAGGAACGCTTTGCCGAAGAGATCGCGGACCGGCTCTACAAGCTCGCCCATCACGGCATCTTCGACGACATCGTGCTGGTCGCGCCACCGCTGGTGCTCGGCACCATGCGCAAGAAATTGCACAAGGAAGTCACCGACAAGGTGCAGGCGGAGATCCCAAAGACACTGACCAACCGCCCGCTGATCGACATCGAGGCCATGCTGCAGGCGGCGTGACGCTCATCGATCATTCGGTATTGGCGCGCGCAGCGGTTTTGCTGCGCGTGCCTTTCGTTTTCGGTGCCTCTGGCCACCAATTTACGTCTTGCGGGTTGCGTCGCCCGCACCCCCTCCACCATATTGCAAAGGCGGCGGCTGCGGGCGGCGCACACCCGACATTTCCCGAAAGGCGCTCCATAGACAATGCCGCATGACACGCCCCTTATCGCCACCATCGTCGCCGGTCTGGGGCTGGCATTCATCTTCGGGGCGCTCGCCAACCGTTTTCGCATCCCGCCGCTGGTCGGCTACCTCGTCGCCGGCGTACTGGTCGGACCGAACACGCCGGGTTTCGTCGCCGATGCCGGTCTTGCCAATGAGTTGGCCGAAATCGGCGTCATCCTGCTCATGTTCGGCGTCGGCCTGCATTTCTCGCTGAAGGATCTTCTCTCCGTCCGCGCCATCGCCGTACCCGGCGCCATCGTCCAGATCGGCTTTGCCACCGCGCTGGGCGCCGGCCTTGCCTGGATGCTCGGCTGGTCGATGGGCGCAGGGCTCGTCTTCGGTCTGGCGCTTTCCGTCGCGTCCACAGTGGTGCTGTTGCGCGCGTTGCAGGAGCGACGGCTGATCGAGACCGAGCGCGGCCGCATCGCCGTCGGCTGGCTGATCGTCGAGGACCTCGCCATGGTGCTGGCGCTGGTGCTTTTGCCGGCGTTGGCCGGCGTGCTCGGCGGCCAGCCGCAGGTCGATGACCATGCGAGCCTTTTGTCGCTGCCGGCCAGCTACGGCATCTGGGGCGTCGTCGGCCTCACGCTCGCCAAGGTCGCCGCCTTCGTCATCGTCATGCTGGTGGTCGGCCGCCGGGTCATTCCGTGGATCCTGCATTACGTCGCCCATACCGGCTCGCGCGAACTGTTCCGGCTGGCGGTGCTGGCGATCGCGCTCGGCGTCGCATTCGGCGCCGCCAAACTGTTCGGCGTCTGGCTGGCGCTCGGTGCCTTCTTCGCCGGCATGATCATGAGCGAATCCGAGCTCAGCCACCGCGCGGCGGAGGAATCACTGCCGCTGCGCGACGCCTTCTCGGTGCTGTTCTTCGTCTCGGTCGGCATGCTGTTCGATCCGTTCAGCCTGATGAGCAATGGCTGGCCGATCCTGGCGACGCTGGCCATCATCGTCATCGGCAAGTCGCTGGCCGCCTTCGTTATCGTCATCGCCTTCCGCTATCCGCTGGGAACCGCCTTGATGATCTCGGCCAGCCTCGCGCAGATCGGCGAATTCTCCTTCATCCTGGCCGAGCTCGGCGTCGGGCTGAAGCTGTTGCCCGAACAGGGACGCGACCTGATCCTGGCAGGCGCCATCCTGTCGATCCTGGTCAATCCGCTGATGTTCCTCGCCCTCGACTGGATGAAGCCATGGCTGGACGCGCGCGCCGCCAAGGCAGCACCACCGGAAGAGGCCAAGCCGGTCGGCCCGGCGACGCAGCCCGGACAAGTGGCCTCGGTGGCCGCCGCGGCAAAAGAGAATGGCCCACCGCCACGCACAACGCTTTCGGGCCACACCATCCTGATCGGCTACGGCCGCGTCGGCAGCCTGGTCGGCGCGGCGCTGAAACAGGCATCGCTGCCCTTCCTGGTCATCGAGGACGCCGACAAGACGCTGGCGAGGCTCAGAGACGACGGCGTCGAAATCGTCTCCGGCAATGCGGCCAATGGGGGCGTGTTTGCCGCCGCCAATCCGCAGGGGGCCAAACGCTTGATCCTTGCCATCCCCAACGCGTTCGAGGCCGGGCAGATCGTGCTCAGGGCACGCGCCGCGAATCCCGGCATCAACGTCATAGCGAGGGCCCATTCCGATGCCGAGGTCGAGCATCTCAAAGGCCTCGGCGCCGACACCGTCATCATGGGCGAACGCGAGATCGCCCGCGGCATCGTGCAAGAAGTGCTGGAGCAAAAGCCGATGCCGCGTCCCGAAGCCATTGAGCCCTCCCCGGCCTGAGGCTTGCCCACAGGCGCGTTGATCACGCCACGAAGGCGGAGCCGCCATTATGCGCGACGCTGGCGAGATACTTTGCCGGCGGCTTGCCGAGCGCTTTCTTGAACATGGTGATGAAGGCGGTGACGGAGGCGTAGCCGAGATCGCCCGAAACCTGCTGCACGCTGGCACCCGAGGCCAGCTCCCGTATGGCCACGATCAGGTGCAATTGCTGGCGCCAGCGGCCGAAGCTCAGGCCGGTCTCCTTCACAATGAGACGGGCGAGGCTGCTTTCTGAGAGCGCGACGCGGTTGGCCCACTCGGCAAGCGTGCTGCGGTCGGCGGGGTCCTGCGCCAATGCTTCGGCGATCCGCCGTAAGCGCGGCTCGGCGGAGATCGGCAGATGCAGTTGCTGGACAGGCATGCGCGGCAGTTCGGAGAGCAGCATCCCAGTCAAAAGCGCGTCCTTCCCGTCGTCTTCCTCCATGCGGTCGGCCAGCTCGATGATCAATTCGCGCAGCAGCGGCGAGATCGACAGCGTGCAGCACCGGTCCGGCAGATCGGCGGCTCCCGGCTCGATATAGACGAAGAAAATCCGCGCATTGGCGGTCGCGATATTGCTGTGTCCCATGCCGCCGGGAATCCACACCCCGCAATGTGGCGGCACCATCCACAGGCCGCTCGGGACGCGGCATGTGACGCCACCGCCGAGCGCGAAGACGAGTTGGCCCTTGCGGTGCCAATGGGTCGCCACTTCCGCTTTGGTTTCGGTGACATCGACGCGAACCGCAATTGCAGGAGCGATCACATCATCGACGTCGAAATTGACCCAGGGGTAGCGGAGAGGCTGTCTCATGATTGACGGCTTTTAGCGACTATTCGCCATGATAGCTAAATTCTTTGATCCGGGAAGTCGATAGGCTCTGGTTCTTGGCTGGCATTTCACAAACCGGCAGGAAGGCTTCCCATGCGCGCCCTGGTCATCTCTCCCGACAGCCCCGCCGGACTGACGTTTGCCGAGGCCAACGAACCTCAACCCCTCGCCAACGAAGCGCTTGTCTGCGTCCACGCAACCTCGTTGAACCGCGGCGAACTGCGCCTGCTCACCATACGCCCAAAAGGCTGGATACCCGGCCAGGACATCGCAGGGATTGTCGAACGGGCGGCAGCCGATGGCTCCGGGCCTGCCGTCGGCGCCCGGGTTGTGGCTTTGGTCGACGAGGCCGGCTGGGCGCAACGGGTCGCCGTTCCGACCGACCGCTTCGCCGTCATCCCGGATGAGGTCAGCTTCGTTTCCGCCGCCACGCTTCCCGTGGCGGGCACGACGGCCCTAAGGGTCTTGCGCCATGGCGGCGACCTCGCGGGACAGCAGGTCCTGATCACCGGCGCGAGCGGTGCGGTCGGCCGTTTCCAGATCCAGCTCGCCCGCGAGCAAGGCGCCGCGGTGACCGCAATCGCCGCTGCCCGGCATGCCGAGGATCTGCGCAGCCTTGGTGCCAAACAGGTTGTCGAGTCGATCGAACTGGCTGAAGGACCATTCTCGCTGATCACCGAGTCGGTCGGCGGCCAAAGCCTAGCACTCGCTATCGAGCGCGTCGCGCCGGGCGGTACCATCGTCATGTTCGGTTCGAGCAGCGGCGAACTCACACCGGTTGGCTTCAGGCAGTTCGTTCCCGGCCACGAGGGTGCGAGGCTTCAGACCTTCGCCTACTACACATCCGGTCCAGCCATTGGCGTGGACATCGCCTCGCTGCTCGCTCTGGTCGCGGCTGGCCGGCTGGAAACCCGCGTGTCCATGACCGTGCCGTGGACAGACATCGCCCAGGCTCTGGACGCCCTGCGACAGCGCAGCTTCAGCGGCAAGGCTGTTCTCACCATCGCCGAATGAGCAGTCTGTCAGTGCTCAGACGTGCTGGCCGCCATTGATGTGGATTTCCGAGCCCGTCACATAGGACGCCTGCTGCGAGCACAGGAAGAAGATGATGTCGGCGACCTCAGCCGTGGCGCCGAGGCGCCTGAGAGGGATCGTCTCGACGATCTTGTCGGTGCCCGGCGACAGGATCGCGGTGTCGATCTCGCCCGGCGCGATCGCATTGACGCGGATGCCGTGCGGGCCGAAATCATGCGCCATCTCGCGCGTCAGCGAACCGAGCGCCGCCTTCGATGTCGCATATGCGGTACCGGCGAAGGGATGCACGCGGGTGCCGGCGATCGAGGTGACGTTGACGATCGAGCCCTTCGCCGCCGCCAATTCCTTGAACAGGCCCCGCGCGAGCATGATCGGCGCGAAGAAATTGACCTGGAACACATCGCGCCAGACATGCATCGGCGTGTCGATCGAATCCATGCGGCTGTTGCCGTCCTTGAGCTTTGGCGAAATGCCGGCATTGTTGACCAGAGCGTGCAATTGCCCGCCATGCGCTTCCAGCCGGTGACGGATCTCCGAGACGGCGATGCCGACATCCTCCTGGTCGGCGAGATCGACCTTGATGTGGTCCTCTGGGCCGGCTGGCCACGGGCAATCCTCGGCAAAAGCCTGGCGCGAACAGGTGATGACCCGCCAGCCCTCACGGGAAAAGCGCTTGACCGTGGCATGGCCGATGCCGCGGCTGGCTCCGGTCAGCACGATGGTTTTTCTGGTGTCGGTCTCAGCCATGTCTGTCACTCCGGCCGGAGATGTAGCCGAATGCCGCGGAGGTGGCGAGAGGCCGAATTGTCACCGCAGCTCTCATATGAGGAACGGATTGCCAGCTAGCCATTGGTTTGAAGCCAGAATGACGAGCCGCTCAGCCGCCGCCGAGAATATCCAGGATTGAGGTTTTCCGCTTCTTGGCCGGGCCGCCGACGCTGCCCGGCGGTACCGGGTGCTTGATCGAGGCCGTGGTGCCGCCGTCGCCCGGCATGTTGAAACCGTCGGCATCGACCGTTTCGGCCGGACGGCGGACCGGTGCTTGTGCCGGTACAGCAGCAGGTGCCGGCGCAGCAGCAGGCTCCGAACGGCTGACGGCCACGGCAGGCAACGGCGCCGCCTGATTGTTATCGACTGACGGAATATCGTCGGGCACGATGGTGTCGGGCGGCGTCGACTTCCAGGTGCCGGGCAGCGGCCGGACCGGCACACCTTCATGCGCGGCCACCATGAACTCGTGCCAGGCCTGTGCCGGCAGCGCGCCACCGGTGACCTTCTTCATCGGCGTGCCGTCATCATTGCCGAACCACACGCCGGTGGTGAGGTTTGCAGTGTAGCCGACGAACCAGGCGTCGCGCGAATTCTGGCTGGTTCCGGTCTTGCCGGCAGACGGCCAGGCGAAGGCCGCCTTCTTCGCCGTGCCGATCTCGACCGTGCCGGTCATCATCGAGTTCATCATGCCGACAATGTTCTGCTTGACGACGCGCGGCGCGCTGTCGCCATTGTCGTCATAGAGCACCTTGCCTTCGGTCGTGGTGATGCGGCGGATGAAATGGATGTCGGGCTTGTAGCCGCCATTGGCGAACGGCACATAGGCCGATGTCAGCTCCAGCGGCGTCACCTCCGAAGTGCCGAGCGCGATCGAGGTGTTGGCGATCAGATCGGACTGAATGCCCATACGGTGCGCCGCCTCGACCACGGCGTCGGGCCCGACTTCCATGGTCAGCTGTGCGGCGACGGAATTCAGCGACTTCGCCAAAGCGGTCGCCAACGTCACCTTGCCGAAATACTTGCCGCCGTAATTGTCCGGTGTCCACTTGCCGATCTTGATCGGTGCGTCGTTGCGCACGCTGTCGGGCGTGCGGCCGGCTTCCAGCGCGGCCATATAGACGAACGGCTTGAACGCCGAGCCCGGCTGGCGGCGTGCTTCGGAGGCGCGGTCGAACTGGCTGGTCGAATAGTCGTAGCCGCCGACCATGGCGCGCACGGCGCCGGAATTGTCGATCGAGACCAGCGCGCCCTGGCTGACATTGAGCTTCTTGCCGCTCTCGTCGATCAGCCGGCGGATCGACTGTTCGGCGAGCTTCTGCAGGTTGAGGTCGACGGTGGTGTCGACGACGATGTCGCTGCGCACGTCACCAATCAAATCGGGCAATTCTTCCATGATGGTGTCGGCGACATAGTTTTCCGAGCCGGTCCAATAGGATGGCGCGCGCGTTGCCGGCGCGCTCATCGCCGAGGCCAGTTCCTTGGCGCTGATCTTGCCTTCGTCGCGCATGGCGGCCAGCACCAGCTGCGAACGCTCCTCCGCCGCCTTCGGATCCCGCGCCGGCGACAGTCGCGACGGCGCCTTCAAGAGGCCGGCGAGAAGGGCCGCCTCCGACAGAGTGACATCGCGCGCGCTCTTGCCGAAATAGCGACGCGAGGCCGCCTCGACGCCATAGGCGCCGGAGCCGAAATAAACCCGGTTGAGGTACATTTCGAGGATCTGGTCCTTGGTATGCTTGTGCTCCAGCCAGAGCGACAGCAGCACTTCCTGCACCTTGCGCTCCAGCGTGCGGTCGGGCTTCAGGAACAGGTTCTTGGCCAGCTGCTGGGTCAGCGTCGAGCCGCCCTGCGAGAAACGCCGGCCCAGAACATTGGTCACCATGGCGCGCGACAGGCCGATCGGGTCGATGCCGAAATGCGAATAGAAGCGGCGATCCTCGATGGCGATGACGGCTTCCGGAATGTAGGGCGACATTTCGTGCAGGCCGACCGCCTCCCCGCCGCTCATGCCGCGGTTGGCAAGCAGTTGCCCGTCGACCGAGACGATCTTGATGTTGGGCGCGCGGTCGGGGATCGACCAGGTGGTGGCCGCCGGCATCTTGGCGCCGTAATAGACGACAATGCCGGCCACCGCGATGCCGCCCCAGATGCAGAGCACGAAGCACCAGTAGAACATCCGCGCCGTCACGCCGAACAGCCCGCGCCGGGGTTTGCCGCGCTTGCCGCGTGACGATGATTTTGCCTTGGAGGTTTTGCGCGCCGAAGATGATTTGCGATTGGCCGGCACGACCCGATCCTCCTCGTTCACCGAAAAACCGGCCGCGGATTTCGCCTTTGGCGATCCCTCGAAGCTGGGTTCGATGCGACTGTCTCTGCGGTTCGCCATGCGTTGCGCTGTCTTCCCGGTGTCAATGGCGCTCGGGTTGGAGGGTAGATGCGGCGGTTTAAGGGCGCGTTAAAGCAGGGTTTATGCACCCTTCTGAAATTCCTTAAGAATTTCTAAAAATCCGCTGCCGCCAACTGGGTCCGAAAGCCGCATCCTCGCGGCCTGTCTGCCGCAAAAGGCAGAGGCCCTGGCTACCCCGAATATTTCAATTCTGCTGGATCGAAATGCCCTTGTCGTCGATCTTCAGTTCGACGCCCTTGGGCTTGGTCTGTTCGTGATAGACATATGCACCGAGCGCGATGACCACGACAACGAGCGCGCCGACAAGGAGATAGAGAGTGTTCTGTTTCACGGCGCGCTCCTTTGGCAGCAATTCCAGGAAAGCACAGGCTTTCTCCTGAGGAATTGCGTTGAATGAAAACTTAGAGCGTCAAGCTCGCTTCAGAACCTTGACCAGCACCAGCAGGATGACGGCGCCGATCGTGGCGTTGATGATGGCAGCCAGAATGCCGCCGCCGATAGCGAAGCCGAGCCTTGGAAATAGCCAGCCGGCGATCAGGGCGCCGATAATGCCGACGATGATGTTGCCGATGAGGCCGAAGCCGAAGCCCGAGACGATGAGGCCGGCGAGCCAGCCGGCAATGGCGCCGATTATGATGAAGATGAGAAGGCTTTCGATGCCCATGACGCGTTCCTCCAGGAAGAGAGGCTACGGAGCGGAAGGCCCCGAATCGGCCTCGATATCAACGACTTCAGGCTATGCGAAAGCAGTTGCACCCGCCAGCGGCGCTCATTGATCGTCGTCATCGTCGCTGGAGACTGGCCGCCAGCTGGTCGGGTCGACCTTTTTCTGGGTATCGCTGTCGGTGTAGACCCACCAGGCGCCGTCGCGATATTGCCCGACGGATTCGCTGACGACGCCGGCGCCGTCCTTCCACAGGACAGTGACCTTGGAGCCATCCGTCGGGGCGGTCGCTATCGGCTTGCGGTCTGCCACGTCATCCCCCTCATTGAGTCGACAGAAACGCCACGACGCGTGTCTGGTTCCAAGGCTGCCGGAAGCGTTATCCGAAGGCCATCAGCTGTGGGCAAAAATATCCTCTTCGTCCCAACCCATCAAATCGAGCTTGGCACGCGTCGGCAGGAAGCGGAAGCAGGCGTCGGCTTCCTTGGTGCGCCCGTCCCGCGCCAGGCGTCCAGCCAGCACCTCGCGCAGACGGTGCAGATAGAGAACGTCGGAAGCGGCATATTCGAGCTGTTCGGGCGACAGGGTCTCGGCCGCCCAGTCCGACGATTGCTGCGCCTTCGACAGGCCGACGCCAAGCAGTTCGAAGCAGATGTCCTTCAAGCCGTGCCGGTCGGTATAAGTGCGGGTCAGCCGCGAGGCGATCTTGGTGCAGAACACCGGCTCCGGCATGACGCCGAAGGCGTTGTACAGCACGGCGAGGTCGAAACGGCCGTAATGGAAAAGCTTGGTGATGCCGCGGTTGCGCAGCAGGCTGACGAGGTTCGGCGCTTTCTTCTGGCCGGGCGCGATCTGGATCACGTCGGCCGAGCCATCGCCGGGCGAAATCTGCACCACGCACAGCCGGTCGCGGTGCGGGTTCAAGCCCAGCGTCTCGGTGTCGATGGCCACCGCGTCGACATTGTAGTGGGCGAGGTCGGGCAGATCGTTCTTGTGGAAGCGGATGTCGGCCATAGTTGTCTCCGGATCGCGGCGTAACTCGTCCTCGCCGCGATCCGCTGAAAAATCAACAAGAAAACTTCCCAGCCTCCTCAGCGCGTCAGCGCATCGAGAATGCGCGCCCAGGAGCGCTGGCCCTTGTGGAAGGAGGTCAGCTCGTATTTCTCGTTGGGCGAGTGGATGCGGTCGTCGTCGAGCCCGAACCCGACCAGCAGCGATTCCATGCCGAGATAGGTCTGGAAGTCGCCGACCACCGGTATCGAGCCTCCGCTGCCGGTCGTCACCGCTGGCTTCGGCCATTCATCCGACAGCGCAGTCTTGGCCTTGGCCAGGAATGGCGAGTCGTAGGAAAGCTGAATTGCCGGCCCGCCGCCATGCGGGTGGAATTCGACCGAACAGTCCCTGGGAATGCGCGCCTTGACGAATTCCCGGAACGCGGCGCGGATCTTCTCGGGGTCCTGCTTGTGGACGAGGCGGAAGGAGATTTTCGACGACGCTTCCGCCGCGATCACCGTCTTGAACCCCTTGCCGGTGTAGCCGCCGATGATGCCGTTGAACTCGGCCGTCGGCCGCGCCCAGGTCAGTTCCATCACCGAGCGGCCTTTTTCGCCCGACGGGATCGAGAGGCCGATCGGTCCGAGGAAGGTTTCGGCGGTCTCGCCCAGAGTTTCCCATGATTTCAGGATCTGCGACGGCGTTTCCTCGACCCCGTCATAGAAGCCGGGAATGGTGATGTGGCCGTTCTCGTCATGGATGTCGGCGAGGATTTTCGCCAGGATGCGGATCGGGTTGGCGGCGGCGCCGCCATAGAGGCCCGAATGCAGGTCGCGATCGGCGGCCTTGACGGTGACCTCCTCGCCGACCATTCCGCGCAGCGAAACGCAGATCGACGGCGTTTCGCGGTCCCACATGCCGGTGTCGCAGACCAGAGCGAAATCGGCCTTGAGCTCATCGGCATTGGCCTCGAGGAACGGCTTCAGCGACGGCGAACCGGACTCCTCCTCGCCCTCGAACAGGATGGTGATGCGGCAGGGCAGATTGCCATGCACCTGCTTCCAGGCGCGGCAGGCCTCGACGAAGGTCATCAGCTGCCCCTTGTCGTCGGCCGAGCCACGGCCGGTGATTACCTTGTGACCGGGCTCGATCTCCTTGACCGCCGGCGCAAACGGGTCGTTCTCCCAAAGCTCGATCGGATCGACCGGCTGCACGTCGTAATGGCCATAAAACAGCACATGCGGCGAACCGGCGGGGCCTTCATGGTGCGCAACCACCATCGGGTGTCCCGGCGTGTCGCGCACCGAAGCGTCGAAGCCGATCAGCTTGAGGTCCGCCACCAGCCATTCGGCGGCCTTGCGGCAGTCGGCGGTATAGTCTGAATCGGTGGAGATCGACTTGATGCGGAGCAGGCCGAACAGGCGCTCCAGGCTCTGGTCGAGATTTTTGTCGAGACGGTCGAGGACGGAGGAAATGGTGGACATTACTGCGGGCCTTTCTTTTCGGTGCCGGGACCGTAAAGGCAGCGCATCAAAACGAAAAGCCCGCGATCGTTGGACCACGGACCGTAAACACTTGTCAGAAGGCAAAAAAGAACCGCCGTGGTGGAGGGGAACCACGGCGGTCTTTTACTCGAAACGATGCGGCAGCCCGGAGAGGGGGGATAGGCTGCCGCAATTGTCCGGGATAGGCGGGGGACGGGCCTTGCTCCGGACTCGGCGAAAACTGCCGATGACCTTTATTTGTGTCTCGGATCGTGGCGTTTCAAGGGCACAAAAATTACACTTTTGTAACATAGCCGTGAGCGCCGAGGCAAACAGCAGCAGGACCTATCGGCAGGCAGGCTCTGTCAGCATGTCGCCGCAACACCTGTTGGAAGCCCGCCTTTGCCATGGACCGCGCCGTCCTGCCGCGCTATCCCTGCCGGCATGAAAAAAGGCGACCATCTCTTCCTTATCGACGGCTCCGGCTACATCTTTCGCGCCTATCATGCGCTGCCGCCGCTGACCCGCAAATCCGATGGGCTGCCGGTCGGCGCGGTCTCCGGCTTCTGCAACATGTTGTGGAAGCTGATGCAGGACGCCCGCAACACCGATGTAGGCATCGTGCCGACGCATTTAGCGGTCATTTTCGATTATTCGTCGAAAACCTTCCGCAATGATCTTTACCCGGAATACAAGGCCAACCGCAACGCACCGCCCGAAGACCTGATCCCGCAATTCGGTCTGATCCGCCAGGCAACCGTGGCCTTCAACCTGCCTTGCATCGAGATCGAAGGCTACGAGGCCGACGACCTCATCGCCACTTATGCCAGGCTGGCGTGCGAGGCCGGCGGCGACACCACTATCATCTCCTCTGACAAGGATCTGATGCAGCTGGTCGGACCCACGGTCGGCATGTACGACCCGATGAAGGACCGCCAGATCGGCATCCCCGAAGTCATCGAGAAATGGGGCGTGCCGCCGGAAAAGATGATAGACCTGCAGGCGCTGACCGGCGACTCCGTCGACAATGTGCCGGGCGTACCCGGCATCGGGCCGAAAACGGCGGCGCAGCTTCTGGAACAGTTCGGCGACCTTGACGGGCTGCTCGCCCGGGCCAGCGAGATCAAGCAGGACAAGAGGCGCGAATCCATCATCGCCAATGCCGACAAGGCGCGCATATCGCGCCAGCTGGTGACGCTGAAGAACGACGTGCCGGTGACCGACGGGCTCGACGATTTCGTGCTGCATGCGCCGGATGGGCCGAAGCTGATCGGCTTTCTCAAAACCATGGAATTCACCTCGCTGACCCGCCGTGTGGCCGAGGCGACCAGCACCGAAGCCGGCGATGTGCAGGCTGTCGCCGTCACCGTCGAGCGCGCCGACACCGCGCACGGCCCCGATGTCGGCTCCGGCACACCGGTGCCTGCGGCAACACAGGATGAAGCCAAATCCGAAACCGCAAGGGCCGGGGACGCGCCTTCGCTGCTTGCCGCACTTCGCCTGGAAACGGCCGCCGCGGCCAAAATCGATCCTGCCGCCTATGTCGCCATCCGCGACACGGCAACGCTCAAGACCTGGCTGGCCCAAGCCAAGGAGACCGGAACCGTCGCCTTCGACACCGAAACCACGTCTTCCGATCCGATGCTGGCCGACCTCATCGGTTTCTCCCTGGCGATCGGCCCCGGCCGCGCCGCCTATGTGCCGCTCGCCCACAAGAGCGGCGCTGGCGACCTGCTCGGCGGCGGCACGCTGGAGAACCAGATTCCGGTCCGCGAGGCGCTGGCGCTGCTGAAGCCGTTGCTGGAAGACAAATCGGTGCTCAAGATCGCCCAGGACGCCAAATACGACATCGTCGTCATGAGCCGCCACGGCATCGATATCGCACCCTTCGACGACACGATGTTGATTTCCTATGTGCTCGACGCCGGCACCGGCCACCACACTTTGTCCTCGCTTGCCGACAAATGGCTCGGCCATGCCACGACGCCGCTCAAGGATCTCGCCGGTTCCGGCAGAAGCTCGGTCGGGTTCGAGCAGGTCGACATCGACCGGGCGACCGCCTACGCCGCCGGCCATGCCGACGTAGCGCTGCGGCTATGGCAGGTGCTGAAGCCGCGACTTGCCGCCAAGGGCCTGGTTTCGGTCTATGAGCGGCTGGAACGGCCGCTGGTGCCGGTGCTGGCGCGGATGGAACAGCGCGGCATCTCGGTCGACCGCCAGATCCTGTCGCGGCTCTCCGGCGAGCTGGCGCAAGGCGCTGCACGGCTGGAGGAGGAGATCTACGGCCTTGTCGGCGAGCGCATCAACATCGGGTCGCCAAAGCAACTCGGCGACATCCTGTTCGGCCGCATGGGCCTGCCCGGCGGCTCCAAGACCAAGACCGGGCAATGGTCGACCTCCGCGCAGCTTCTGGAAGACCTCGCCGCCGAAGGCCACGAACTGCCGCGCAAGATCGTCGACTGGCGCCAGCTGACCAAGCTGAAATCGACCTACACCGACGCGCTGCCCGGCTTCATCCATCCCGACACCAGGCGCGTGCACACATCGTATGCGCTGGCCGCAACGACGACGGGCCGGCTGTCCTCCTCCGATCCCAATCTGCAGAACATCCCGGTGCGCACCGCGGAGGGACGCAAGATCAGGACGGCCTTCATCGCCGACAAGGGCCAGAAACTGGTCTCGGCCGACTACAGCCAGATCGAACTGCGCGTGCTTGCCCACGTCGCCGAGATCCCGCAGTTGAAGCAGGCCTTCGCCAATGGCGCCGACATCCACGCCATCACCGCCTCGGAAATGTTCAACGTGCCGGTCGAAGGCATGCCTTCCGAAGTGCGCCGCCGCGCCAAGGCGATCAATTTCGGCATCATCTACGGCATCTCGGCCTTTGGGCTGGCCAACCAGCTGTCGATCCCGCGCGAGGAGGCCGGCGCCTACATCAAGAAATACTTCGAGCGTTTCCCCGGCATCCGCGACTATATCGAGGCAACAAAAGCCTATGCCCGCGAGCATGGCTTCGTCGAAACCATCTTCGGCCGCCGCATCCACTATCCTGAGATCCGGTCGTCAAACCCGTCGATCCGTGCCTTCAACGAGCGCGCCTCGATCAACGCCAGGCTGCAAGGCACCGCTGCCGATATCATCCGCCGCGCCATGGTGCATATGGACGAGGCGCTGGAAAAGGCCGGCCTGTCCGCCCGCATGCTCTTGCAGGTGCATGACGAATTGATCTTCGAGACGGTTGAAGCGGAAGTCGAGGCGACGATCCCCGTGGTGCGCAGGGTGATGGAGAACGCGCCGATGCCGGCCATCTCGATGTCGGTGCCGCTGCATGTCGATGCCCGCGCAGCGAACAACTGGGACGAGGCGCATTAGCGCCGGATACGCCGCGATCCTTCACACCCCCCTCTGCCCTGCCGGGCATCTCCCCCGCAAGGGGGGAGATCAGCCGCCACTTCCGGTTTCGCCAATCTCCGACGTTGCTGCAATGGGCGCAGCGCTTGAACTGCCAATCTCCCCCCTTGCGGGGGAGATGTCCGGCAGGACAGAGGGGGTGCTGTCCCGCCAGCGTCGAAACGTTAGGCAGCCTCAGCCAGGCACTTGGCACACGTCCCTCGAAACTCGATCACCGCCTTCTTCGCAGCAAACCCGGTCGAGCGCACCCATTCGTCCAGCCGATGGTCGACGTCATGGTCGGACATCTCCATCACCTGCCCGCATGTGTCGCAGATAGCGAAGGCTGTCATCGAATGCGTATGGTCGTGCGGTTCGGCGCAGGCGACGAAGGAGTTGAGGCTTTCCAACCGGTGCACGAAGCCTGACTTCACCAGGCTGTCGAGCGCCCGGTAAACCTGTAGCGGCGCGCGGAAACCGCGCTCGCGCAGCTGGTCGAGAAGCGTATAGGCGCTGAGCGGTCCGCTGGCGGCCTCGAGCTTTTCGAGCACGCTCAGCTGATTCTTCGTCAGCACATCCCTTGCCGCCATGATCCCGTTTTCCGATCGTTTAGAGCATGATGCCGAAAAGTGTGGAGCGGTTCTCGGACGACATCGTTCCATCTGTTTGATCCAGCGCCGCTCGCAAATCATTTCTGCCATGCGACGGTCTCAATTCTCTTGAGATAGCGATGAAGCAGGCTTTTTGCCACTGTTTCCGTTATCGCCATCGACACCATGACCACCACCGCCGATTGACGGCACCGACCACATTCAAAATACTGACAAGATTCGCGACGAAAGGTGCCGCACTTGCAAATTCGATCGGGCTTGGGGAAGCAATTATGATCAAACTGACACGACGGACGCTGCTCGTCGGCACGTCGGCGCTTGTGGCTGCCGGTACGGTTTCGTTCCGCGCTCTCGCCGCCTCGCGCACCTATCACGCGCTGCTGGTTGCCTGCACCGACTATCCGAACCTGCCGCAGAAGAACTGGCTGATCGGGCCGAAGAACGATGCCGGCCTGGTGCGCGACTATCTCCTGAAGAACACGCCCGATCCGGTGAAGTTCTCGGCCGAGAATGTGATCCTGCTCGCCAAGGACGTCGAAGGCGCCAACGGCCCGCCGACGCATGCGGCGATCAAGGCCGCCCTTGCCGACCTCGCCGGCAAGGTGCAACGCGACGATTTCGTCTATCTGCATCTGTCGGGCCACGGCGCCCAGCAGCCGCAAGCCAAGGCCGGTGACGAGACCGACGGCCTCGACGAGATTTTCCTGCCGTCCGATATCGACAAATGGATCAACCGCGAAGAGGGCGTGCCGAACGCGCTGGTCGACAACGAGGTCGGCGCCGCACTCGACGCCATCCGCGACAAGGGCGCCTTTGTCTGGGTGGTGTTCGACTGCTGCCATTCGGGCACCGCGACGCGCGCCGCGGAAGTCGATGACGAACTGGAGCGCAAGGTCGAGTTCGCCGACCTCGTCGGCGGCGACAACGCGGCGAGAGCAGCGGCGGTGAAGGCCTATGACGACATCTCGGCAAGCGCATCGCGCGGTTTCGACGAGAATGGCGGCCGCAAGCCGGCCTTCAACCTGACGCCGACCGGCGCAGAGCCGATCGCCAGGGGCAAGCTGGTCGCCTTCTATGCCGCGCAGACGGTCGAGACGACGCCGGAAATGCCGCTGCCCAAGGGCACGCCCGACGCGCCGCGCTTCGGCCTGTTCACCTTCACCATCCTGTCGAAATTGGCCGAGAACCCCAACGTCACCTATCGCCAGCTCGGCCAGGCCGTGCTGCAGCAATATTCGGCCGACGGCCGCACAAGGCCGACGCCCCTGTTCGAGGGCGAACTGGACGCCCGCGTGTTCGGCACCGACAAGACCGACGCCGTCATGCAATGGCCGATTGCCGTCAAGGACGGCGATGTCGCGATCGGCGCCGGGCTGCTGCAGGGTCTGACCCCCGGCAGCAAGCTCGCCATTTTGCCTTCGGCGCTGTCGAAGCTCTCCGACGCCGTCGGCTATCTCGAAGTGAAATTGGCAAAAAACCTCGAAAGCCAGCTCGCACCGGTCGAATTCGACGGCAAGCCGGCGCTTGCGCCGACGGCGGTGCCCGCCGGCGCCTATGCGCGCGTTGCCGAACTCGCAGTCGACTACAAGCTGCTGGTGGCAAAGCCGGCGCCGACCGCAGGGCTCGATAAAGAAACCGAGCTGGTCAATTCGGTTCTGGACGAATTGGTGGCGAAGCCGAAGTCCGGCTTCCACATCGCGCTGGTCGAGCCCGGCAAGAGCGCCGATCTGCGGCTTGCGGTGCTGCGCGAAAAATCCATGGACGGCGCTGCCGCCAACGCCAGCGACGAACCGGCGCTGTGGTTCCTGCCGGCGTCCGGCGACATCAGCTTGAAGGACGGCAGCAAGCCGCCGCGCATCGTCATCCATCAGGATGGCCGCGACAAGCTTGCGGAAAACACAGCCAAGAACCTGACCACGATCTTCCGCGCCACCGGCCTGTCGCGGCTCGCCGCGGCGTCCGACTACCGGCCGGACGAGGTCAGCGTCCAGTTCCTGATCAAGCGCCAGGACAGCGATGTGCTGGAGCCGATCGAATCCTCGACGGTGCCGCGCGTTTCGCCGGGCGATCAGGTACACATTGCGGCCAAGAACGGGTCCGACGAGTTCGTCGACATCAACGTGCTCTACATCGGCAGCGACTATTCGATCACCCATATCGTCGCCGAGCGGCTGGCGCCGATCAACCAGCAGGCCGATCAGGGCCTGAAGGAAGGGCTGCTCGCCTTCACCGACACCAGCTTCGGCATGGAGCGCATGATTGCCGTGCTGACCGAGGCGCCGCCGCAGAGCGAGAAAGAGGATCTGAGCTTTCTTGCCCAGGAAGGCGTGCGCGCCGTGACGCGTGCCGCATCGGGAACGCCTGGTTTTTCCGACATGCTGGCCGACATCGGCATGGCGCCGGCGACGCGCTCGGTGATGCGGCTTGCCGACAAGAGCGGTCCCAAAGGCGCGGTGATGATCTTCCCGATGGAGACGGTGCCCCGCGCCTGACCTGACATCGCTTCGCCGGCTCTTGCCGGCGTGATATATGAACATTCCCGGCTCGCGACACTTCTATGCGCCGCGGCTGGATGCAACAGATGAGGACATCAGTGACTATCCCCGTGCTCTCCTGGCATGCAGCGACGGTCGGCCTTGCCGGTAGCCTGTTGCTGGTTGCCAGCGCCTCGGCGGACGAGAATTGCGGCCTGTGCGCCAAGCAGATCGTCACCAATTCCGAGCTCGCCACCTGCTTTCTCGACCAGTACGACCAGATCGCCAAGACCGGCAGCACGGCCGTTGTCGTCGATCTCTCCAGCTGCGCCTCGCGCGGCGTGGTCGAGCCCTTGCCGTCACCCAGCAAGGCGGCTGCCGAACCGGACGTGCAGTTCATGATTTCGCGCACGCAGCTCGATTGCCTGAAAAAGAAGCTGGAGACACCCGGCATCGTGCTCGACCCCACCGCCACCATCCAACTGGACAGCTGCGGATGAAAAAGCCGGGGGGCACTGCAACGCAGAAATCGCCGGCCACATCGGCGCCTCCGCCGGCCAAGAAGCCGGCGACCTTGCCCGAAACCACCGAAGGCTTTCCGTGGCCGAGCAGTCACGAGATCAAGAAGGAAGCCAACCCCTTCACCGACCGCGACTGGCGCATGCTGATCTACGCCTGGTCGGGTCTCGCCGTGCGCCTGGCGATCATCTTCACCCTGGCCTTCTCGGTCTTCCAGTTTCTCGCAAACCAGGAACAGAAGCGCGTCGAGCAGACGATGTCGCTGGTCGAGCTTTGGGAAAGCAAGGATTTTCAGCAGGCGCAGCGCGCGCTCAAGGAGCGCCTCTCGTCGCTCAACGCCAAATACGACAATCTGCTCAGCGCCACGCCGTCGCCGACCGAGGAACAGGTCTTCCGGCAACGCATTGGCATTGAGGCGATGACTGCCGGCGGCGGCACCATGCCGATCGCCGATTTCAACGACAATTTTGATCGCATCGTCTATTTCCTCAATCGTCTCTCCATCTGTGTTGAGGGCAAACTCTGTTCGCGCGATGTCGCCGATGCCTATTTCCGCGACTATGCGGTGTCGTTCTGGAGCTATTTTGCCGGCTACATCGAAAAAGAACGCAAGGCCGGTTCCGCCAATTATGCCCAGGCGATCGAGAATTATGTGGGTCACGGGTCGCCGCCGCCCGCCGACTCCAAATAGCGGCGCAACAAGGTGCCGGGCAGCTCCCATCCCTTGCGTGCTATCCGGTGGCTAATCCTGGTCGGTCTTCTGGCGTTAACGTCAACCGCCGGTGCCGAGGACCTCGATTTCCATCTCGATCTCAACACCGGCGGCCACAGCGCCAGGGTCACCGATCTTGCCTTCACGCCGGACGGCGAGGGACTGGTCTCGGCGTCCGATGACAAGGCCATCCGCATCTGGGACTGGCAGAGCGGGGTGACGCTCCGCACCATTCGCGGCTATCTTGGCAATGGCAATGACGGCAAGGTCTTTGCGATTGCCGTGTCGCCGGATGGCAAGACGATCGCCGCCGGCGGTTATTTCGGCGCCGGCATCGGCGACAAGCCCCCTTATGGCGATATCAGGCTGTTCGATTTCGCCACCGGCAAGATCAAAACCGTGCTCAAGGCCGCCGACTATGCCATCTATGATGTCGCCTTTTCACCCGACGGAAACACGCTCGCCGCCGGCGGTGGCGATGGTTTCGTCTACCTCTGGCGGGCGGACGACAAATCCGCGTCGGGCTGGACGCTGGCGGAAAAACTCGATGCCGATTCCTGGCGTGTGGAAAAGCTCGCCTTCGCCGCTGCGGGAACCCGGCTGGCAGCGACGACCACCGACAATGGCATCCGGCTCTGGGACGTCGCCAAGGCCGAGGAAATTCCTTTGCCCGCCGAGGCCGAGCCGCTGCGCGATGTCGGCGTCGCCGCACTCGCCGTGTCATTGGATGGCAGCCTGTTCGCCACCGGCAGCAAGGACGGCGACGTCCAGCTCTGGCAGGCCAGCACCGGCAAATTCGTCCGCGCCATGCCGAAGCAGGATTTCCAGATCGGCGCTCTGAGCTTCGCCACGGGTTCGCGGCTTGTGGCGTCATGCAGCTATCGCTGCGCCGACAAGCATCGCTCGGTGGTCTGGGATACCGACAGCGGCGAGCAACTGCTCGACTATAACGGCCATGACGGCACGGTCTTTGCTGGCGCCGGCAATGCCGACGGCTCGCTGGTGGCGACAGCCGGCGGCACCCGCAACGCCATCCAGGTCTGGAACCCCATGACCGGCGAGCGCAAGGCGCTGCTGCAAGGGGTCGGCGAACCGGTGACGGCGATCGGGATCGATGCGGCGAGCAGCTCCATCGGTTGGGGCAACACCAACCCCTGCCCTGAACGCGTGTCCTGTCCCGAGCTGCAGGGCACGCTGGACAAGGTGCTGGCGCTACCGACGGCCGAGCGGTTCTTCGAGGACCCGGAGGCGTTGGCGGAACAGGGCGCCTATGCCCGCGCGGCACTGACCGACGGTGAGTGGTCGCTTCGCGCCGTCCCCGGCGGCAAGGACGGCCTGGAGAATGCCGTGCTCGAAATCGCGAGCGGCGGAAAGGTGATGCACAGCATCGAGAATGCCGCCACCAATGGCTTCCTCCATTCGGCTTACACGCTGATCGGCAATGGGCTTGGCCTGATCACCGGCGGCAGCGACGGCACGCTGTTGGAATACAAAACCGCGACCGCCGAGGTATCGGGTGAATTCACCGGCCACACCGGCGAGATCAACGCCATGGTTGCCGTCGAGAAGGAAGGGCTGTTGGTCACCGGCAGCGCCGACCAGACCGTGCGGCTGTGGAATTTGAAGAGCCACAAACTGATCGTGTCGATGTTCTTCGCCGGCTCCGAATGGATCGCCTGGATGCCGCAGGGCTACTATTATTCCTCCGCCGATGGCGACAAGTTGATCGGCTGGCACGTCAATCAGGGCCGCGACCACGAAGGGCGTTTCATCAGCGCCGGCCAGCTGAAGAAATATCTCTGGAGCCCGGAAATGGTGCGCCGGGCCATCATCCTGCGCAGCGCCGAACAGGCGGTCCAGGAAATGCGCCCCGGCGTCGACCGCCAGCTGGAAAAGCTGCTCGAGCGCAAACCGCCGGAATTCGGCATCAAGCTTGCCGCCGACCAGAGCAACGTCCGCGAGGGCTATGTCGCCGTCGAGATTTCGGGCGCGCAGGAAGCCGGCGCCGATGTCGCCGGATTTTCGATCCTGTCGAACAGCCGCAATGTCGGCGATGTCACCGCACGGTCAATCGATGGTGGCAAGAGCACCATCGTCGAAGTGCCGGTCGAGAATGGCGAAAATACCATTCGCATCACCGGCACCAACGAGTTCGGCTATCTGACCGAGCGCAGTGTCACAGCACTTGGCAGGAAAACCGAAAAGCCCGCCAACAAGGGCAAGCTCTACGTCGCCGTGATCGGCGTCGACAAATATCCTTTCCTCACCGATGCATGCGCCGGCCACGCCTGCGATCTGCGCTATCCCGTCGATGACGCCACCGAATTCCTCAAGGTGATCTCGCAGAAATCCGCGCCCTTGTTTTCGGCGATGGAGACGCTGGTTCTGGTCAACCGCGAAGCGCTGGATGAGGCGCCCGATTCCGGCAAGGACGTGTTCAAGGTCGCCAGCGCCGACACCATCCTGGAACCGGATTCCGACACCATCGGCGACCAGCTCGCCGACTTCCTCGACAGACCCGGCGAGAACGACACCACCATCATTTTCGTCGCCGGTCACGGCATCAACATCGACGAAGACTATTATTTCATCCCCACGGACGGCCGCAAACAGGATGCCGACCGCTGGAAGCGCTCCTCGCTGGTCGACTGGGGCGACATCCAGAAATCGGTTGAGCGGGCCAAGGGCATGCGCTTCATGCTGCTCGACACCTGCCACGCCGCCAACGCCTTCAACCCGCGCCTGGAAAAAGACGCGCAGGACGCACGCATCGTCGTCTTCTCGGCCACCGCTGCCAACAACACCGCCGCCGAAATGCCCGAGCTCGGCCATGGCGTTTTCACCTATTCGATCCTCGAAGGCCTGCGCGGCCGGGCCAAGACCTCCGACGGCGGCGTGACGCTGTTCGGCCTCGCCGACTATATTTCGCGCGAAGTGCTGCGGCTGACCGCGTCCAAGCAGAAGCCGTTCTACTATGTCGGCGGCGTGGAGAACATTGTGCTGGCTGAGCCGTGAGAGGTCGGCACCCAGGCACCCACCTCTGGCCTGCCGGCCATCTCCCCCGCAAGAGGGGAGATCAGTCTCTTCATTGCTGGAGATCTATTTTCAAGGTTGATGATTGGCGAAAGTCGAGGCGACATCCAATCTCCCACCTTGCGGGGGAGATGTCCGGCAGGACAGCGGGGGGTGCCTGGGCACGGACCAGCATTCTGGTCTTTGCCACCGCCTTGCTTATCCTCTCAGTGCTTCAAGCGTCTGCCGCCCCCATCACCTGCCCGCCCGGCGACACAAACTTCCCGTCCTTCTACTCCGACCCCACACTCTTCACCGACGCCATCGCCGCCGTCGCCAGAATCGAGCCGTCCAACCAACGCCTCACCGGCATCACAGTCCCCCACCACCTGCTCGTCGCAGATCTCGTCGCACTCGGTTTCCACGCCGCGTCCGGCTTCCGCTACAAGCGCATCGTCATCCTGTCGCCGGACCATTTCCACGAGACGCAGAAACTCTTCGCCACGACGCCGCGCGGTTTTGAAACAGTGCTCGGTCCAGTCCAGGCCGACACGGAAGCCGTGCACCTTCTGGAAGCGAACAGCGACATGGTCGAAGACTCCTGCCTGTTCGCCAGGGAGCATGGCGTGCAGGCCATGCTGCCCTTCCTGCACCATTATTTTCCCGAGGCAACCATCGTGCCGGTGGCGATGTCGGTCAAAGCCAAGCGAGCCGACTGGGACCGGCTGGCGCAGGCGCTGAAAGCGATCGTCGACAAGGACACGCTGATCGTCGAATCCACCGATTTCTCGCATTATCTGCCGCAGCACGAAGCCAGGCGTTTCGACCAGCAGACGCTGAACATGCTCGCCGCCGGTTCGCTCGACGGCATCGCGGCGCTGCGCCAGCCGGATCACGCCGATTCGGTCGGTGCGCTCTATATCCAGACCAGGCTGCAGCGCGAACTGTCCGGTGCTGCGCCGCTGGTCGTCGCCAACGAGAACTCGCAGGCGCATTCAAGCGACTATGTCGAGCGCACCACCAGCTATGTCGTGGCGCTGTTCGGCGCCTTCGGCCCCGGCTTCAACAATCCTGCCCGTCCCGACGACAAGCTCTACTATTTCGCGGGCGACGTGAATTTCGGCCGCGCCATGAAGAAGATCCTGGTCCGCGACGGTGTTGCCGAGAAGATCGTCGAAAGCGTGCTGGCCCTGACCCGCTCGCGGCCGCTGATCGTCAATCTCGAAGGCGTGATCCTGCCCAACGTCCCTGAAGCGATCGACGACATGACGCTGGCCATGCCCGCAGACCTCGCCATCGACATGCTCAAGAAATTGCATGTCGCCGCTGTCAGCCTTGCCAACAATCACGCCTATGACCTCGGCCCGCCAGGCTATGCCGAGACGCTGGCCGCTCTGGACGCCGCCGGCATCACCCATTTCGGCCAGGGCGAGACGCTGGCGCTTGCCGATCTCGACCTGGTCGGGCTGACCGACATCGATACCAACGGCTCCAGGAACACCGACCTTTTGACGCCCGCTCTGCTCGACCGGCTGCTGCACGACAATGCGCAGCGGCCAGTGGTCGCCTTCGTCCATTGGGGCCGCGAGTACAAGACCGAGCCATCGCCGCGCGAGGAGATGCTTGCCGACCAGATGCGGCTGCGCGGTGTCACGGCAATCGTCGGCGGCCATCCGCATGTATCGAGCGAGGCGATCCTGCCGCTCGGCGGCGGCGATGTTGCGGAGATCTATTCGCTCGGCAATTTCCTGTTCGACCAGAAGGCCGAACGATCGTCCGGGTCGATGCTGGAACTCAGGGTGTTCAGCCAGGGCACGATCTTTGCCCGGCTGATCCCGCTGCCCAATTATTTCGAGATGGGCTCGAAATAACGCGATTCCCGAAAGGACGTGACAGGACCTCAACAGCCTTGCAGATCTTCCGGCAGATAGCAGACCGCCGGCTTGGTGCTGGTTTCAAACAGCGACTGCTTCGGCCTGAAATAGAAGAACGTGGCCGGCTTGCTCTCGCGTGTGCTGCCATCGGCGAAATGGGCGGCGATGCTGAAGCGATGGATCGACGACATTGACGACCACATTTTCAGCCGTGCCGTGTAGGCGCTGAGATTCTTGTTGCCGCGCACCGGCATGGGGATGCTGTAATCGGTCTTGCCGATCGGAAATTCGATGTTCTGGTAGCGCAGCGCTTCGGGCGACGCGCCGCCGCCATCGCCGCATTCGGCGAGCGATTCTGGGACCTCGATGCTGACCAGCGAGACGATGACGCGAAACGGCTCGCTCTGCTGGTAGACAGCGCCCTGATCGTCCGCCCAGGAATAATCGAGCTTGCCAATCCCGGTCACGCTCATTTTCTCGACGCTGCCGCTGATGTAATCGGCAACGTCGCCGAACTTGACCTTGTTGGCCACCTGGGCGCGGCAGACATCCAGGCTGTCCCTTGACGGGCAGGTGAAGCGCTCGGTCTCGAGCGTGGTTGTGTCGACGCCGGCTTCAATCAGCACGTTCTTGATCGAGACGTCGACGCCGTCGCCGAAAGTGCCGATGTCCTTCGTGAACGTGCGGCTCGGCTCGCCGGTCGCGTTGTCCTCCTCGTCGGTCCTGGTGAACTGGATCGACATCTTCATGTCTTTCACGTCGCCCCAGCCATTGTTGACGATCGAGAAGTCGGGGCGGAAGCCGACGCAGCCATAATGCTCGCTGATCGACAGCATCGGCTTGCGGTAGGCCTCGCTCGCGGCCACCTTCATTTCCAGGCTGTCGATCTTGACCCTCGACCGGTCGGTGGTCTTGAGGTCGACTTCGGCGAAGGCCGGCGCCGTCTCCCAGTCCATGCCTTCATAGACATTGCCGGTACGAATCTCTCCGGTGCCGTTCCAGGCATCGTTGTACTGGTCCGACACCGGATAGATCGCGATGTCTTCGTCGCCCACGAGATGCTGGTACTGCATGTCGGCCTGCTGCGTCATGCGCTGGTCGACGGCAATGCCGATCTCGACCTTGTCGGCGGAACCGCCGCCGGTCTGCGCCTTGAGCAACCCGCCCACTCTGGCATCGGCCAGCACATCGGGGCGCGCACCGCCGATCTCCTTGCCCATCGCCCATTGCGACCAGTAGACGGTGCCGCCGGCCAACCGGGTGCGTCCCTTGCCGTCCTTCAGCCCATCGGCAAAAGAGCCGACGAATATCTTGCCTGTCTTCGTCTCCAGCCTGCCCTCGCCATTCGGCACACCGGCCCTGAATTGCCCTTCATAGCGATTGCCGTCGGCATCGACATGGATCGCATGGCCGTCGAGCTGGCCGGCGACCCAACGGCCGTCGAGAATCTCGCCTGAACGCAGCTCCAGCCGGCCTTGTCCATCGGGGCGGCCATTCCTGATCTCGCCGAAATAGCTGGAATAGATCGTCTTGGGGTCGTAGCTCGCCGAGCCGCGTACGCGCCAGACCAGCCTGCCCTTGCCGTTGACGGTGCCGTCGGCTGCGACGGTGCGGTCCGGCGACACGCCGGCTGCCGGCTCCCAGGTGAAATCAAGACCCAATTCCGGGTGGGAATCCCAGACCCGTACATTCTTGCGCAGCACCGAACGTGTTTCGCTTTTATAGAGGATTTGCACCCGCTCGGCCCAGGCGCCATCGGGTGTGGCACCGCCTTGATCGGCCATAGCGGAAAAGCATGTCAGTGCGGCCAGCATGGATGCAGCCGCCATCGCTTTGACCCCGAAGAGCATTCTTGCCCGCGCCATCTTACCCAACCCCTTGGATCGCCTAGCGTAAGCACCGCTGCAACACAGTGCAAGGGAGGTGTTTCGATACAAAAAACCGGCGGCAGGAACGTCCCGCCGCCGGTTTGCTAATGCTGGTTCTCGCCGCTGTTTGCCGGCGAAAGATCGGGCCTTATTTGTACAGGCTGTTGATCCACGCCACGTTGGCAGCGTTCAGGCGCACCGCTGTGTTGGCGTTGGGGCTTTCGGCCACGTTCACGCCGGTGACGACGCGCTGCTTGGCGCCATTGTCATAGGCGTAGACCGAGCTGCCGCTCGACCCCGGATAGGTGTCGCAGTCGTACTGGAAATACTCCGCGCCGATGTTTTCGGCTTTCACTTCGCAGGTCGCCTTCCACATCGTACCCATCGGCTTGTCGCCGGGGTAGCCAACGATGTTGGCGGTGAAATCGCCGAGGTTCTCATAGTTGGCATAACCCAGCCAGCCGAGATTGGTGCCGACATCCTGCTTCAGCGTGATGATGCCGAGGTCCCACGGAATGACCGAGCCGTAGTAACCCTGATAATTGTCGATGAAGCCCTGCAGGATATAGACGCTTTCGTAGCTGAAAGCGCCAAACGGTGCATCGTCGGCGGTGTTGCCGTTGAGCGACGGCACGAAGATGACGTCGTCGAGCCAAGCCTTGTCTTCATTGCTGTAGAGGCAATGCGCGGCGGTGAGCACCGTGCGCGGACCGATCAGGGTTCCCGAGCAGCTGCCATAACCGCTCTTGGCTTTGCCTTCGATATAGCCGATCGCGGTGAACGGGTAGGTCTTGGTGTTCTTGATCTGCTCGCGATCGTCGGCCCCGAACACCTGGCGGCCGGCTTCGTCGCCGCCCGTCAATCCGGTCTTGTCGGCGTTCGGTGTGTTGGCGGGCGCGTTCAATTCCTTGATGACAAGGTCCTTCAGCGTCTCGCCTGCATCGATCTTGATGTCCTTGCCATCGGCGGAACGTCCGACGATGCCATAGGATTTGACCGCCGTGCCCTCGTCGGTCAGCGGCGCTGCCCGGCTGGCTTCATCTTCGGTCAGTTTCGGCGGAGCGATCGGCTTTGCACGGCCGGGCTGGTAGTCGCCCGTTCCGAGATCGCGCATGCTTTCGCCATTGCCGGCATTCGCTGAGCCGGGATCGGCGGCGAAGGCAGGCATCGTCCACAGTGCGGTGGATAGCAGTGCGGACGCAATGATAGTGCTTGTCAGTTTCGTCATGGTGAGACTCTCCCAAAAGTCAGCAAGGAGTGGAGCAAAATACAGAAATATTGTCGAGATCGTGGTGGAGTTAAAAAATTAGTTTGGTTACCCGCCCGTATCGGATCATCGGTCCGGGCGGCCTCGTTAAAGCCCTCCGCCAAACGCACCCGCGTCGATATACTGCCTAAAATAATCCAACATTGGCAATGACAAATCGCTTCCACGTAGCCCGTGGGGGGCTATAGGGTTTGGGTGGGCTCTGCCCGATGGGGCACGATTAGCAAAAGTGGTATTTCGGTTTTATGACCGCGCGGATGTCGTTCGTTCTGGCAGAAGGCGATCGAGGTACCGCTACCGCTTCTGTTGGTTATGCGTCATGGCGGCATGGCTCGGCAATTTTCATCTCAGGAGGGTTTCAAGGTGAACATTATCCATCGGTTCAGGCCGCTTGCCGCTGCATCGCTGCTCGGCATCGCGGCCGCTTTCCCCGCCGTCAACGCGCTCTATGCAGCCGACGACGCCGTCAGGCCGGAAGCGGCGGTCTCGCCGATGCAGCGCGTTGCCGAAGCCCGGGACAAGGCCAAGGCCGAGAACCCCGACGGCGCCGACCGCGTCTATGGCGGCAAGGAAGCCGACAAAGGGGCCTATCCGTTCCAGGTGGCGCTGCTGACCAGCGCCCGGCTGGATCCCAGCCCGGCCTCGCAGCCAAACGCGCAATTCTGCGGCGGCAGCCTGATCGCGCCGCAATGGGTGCTGACGGCGGCGCACTGCCTCAACGACAAGGGCCGACCGATTTCGCCCGATACGGTGACCGTGCTGACCGGCGCCACCGATCTTACCGAAGGCAAGCGCTACAAGGTGGTCGAGGTTATCGTCAACGAGGGCTACAGCGAACAGACGCTGGACAATGATCTCGGCCTGCTCCGGCTGGCGGAGCCCGCCGACGCGCCGGTCATCAAGATCACCAATGAGCCGACGCCAGACAGCGGCAAGACCACGGTCATCGGCTGGGGCAAGATGCAGGACGGCACCTTCCCGACCGCGCTGATGGTGGCCGATCTCGATCTCGAGCCGAGCGCTGCCTGCAACAGCGGCATCAAGTCGATCTATGCGCATGACCTGAAGGCGGCACTTGGCGATCTCTCCCACCGGATGCGTTATTCGGAAAAGGGCATCGATGCCGCCGCCAATGCGATCGCCGCCGATATGTCGGATCCGCTGACCAAGAACATGATCTGCGCCGGCACCGACAGCGGCGAACGCGACGCCTGCAACGGCGACAGCGGCGGTCCGCTGTTCATGACCGGCGCCAGCGGTCCCGTCCAGGTCGGCGTCGTCTCCTGGGGCGAAGGTCCGTCCGACGGCACCGCCGCTTGCGGCCACAAGAATGCCTATGGCATCTACACGCGATTGGCCAACTATACCGGTTGGATCGAAGCCAAGATGAAGACCCCGGCTCCGGCAGCCGCGGCGGCCCCCAAGGCCGGTCTCGGCACGGCCAAGAAGCCCTGAACGAGCCCGAAGCTTGATTAACGCAAAACGGCGGGATCTTTCCCGCCGTTTTGATTCATGTCCGGTGCCGGCTGTTCCGCTTACTTCCGTGGCGGTCCCTTGCGCTCGGCCGACGCCGCCCACAGATTGATGTCGGACTCGCGTGCGTAAGTGTCGATTTCGGCGAGCTCGGCATCGCTGAACTCGAGCACCTTGAGCGCGCCGACGCAGTCCTCGACCTGTTCGGGCCGGCTGGCGCCGATCAGCGCCGAGGTGACCCGGCCCTTGCGCAGCACCCAGGCTAGCGCCATCTGCGCCAGCGTCTGGCCACGCTTGCCGGCGATCGCGTTCAGCGCCTGGATATTGGCGATGGTCTTTTCGTTGATGAAGGCGGGCCGCAGCGACTTGCCTTGGCTGGCGCGGCTACCCTCGGGGATGCCGCCGAGATATTTGTCGGTCAGCATGCCTTGCGCCAGCGGCGAGAACACGATCGATCCGACACCGAGCCCTTCCAGCGTATCGAGCAGTCCGTCCTCTTCGACCCAGCGGTTGAGCATCGAATAGCTCGGCTGATGGATGATGCAGGGCGTACCGAGCTGCTTCAATATGTCGGCCGCCTCGCGCGTGCGCTGCGAATTGTAGGACGAGATGCCGGCATAGAGCGCCTTGCCGGAACGCACCGCATGGTCGAGCGCGCCCATCGTTTCCTCAAGCGGCGTATCCGGATCGAAGCGGTGCGAATAGAAGATGTCGACATAGTCGAGCCCCATCCGCTTCAGGCTCTGGTCGAGGCTCGCCAGCACATATTTGCGGCTGCCCCATTCGCCGTAAGGCCCTGCCCACATCTCATAGCCGGCCTTGGTCGAGATGATCAGCTCGTCGCGATAGCTGGCGAAGTCGGTGCGCAATATCTCGCCGAAGGCGATCTCGGCCGAGCCCGGCGGCGGACCGTAATTGTTGGCGAGATCGAAATGGGTGATGCCGAGATCGAAGGCCTTGCGCGCGATCGCCTGCTTGGTCTTGTGCGGCGTGTCGTTGCCGAAATTGTGCCACAGGCCGAGCGAGATCGCCGGCAGTTTCAGGCCGGATCGCCCACATCTGTTGTAGAGCATTTTCTCATAGCGGTGTTCAGCCGGCTGCCAGCGCATGGGTACAGATCCTGGATTGTATGGGTGT
>NZ_JAMYQZ010000026.1:0-72497 GCF_040321145.1 Mesorhizobium sp. M0514 | reverse complement strand
CCTCAACCCCCACGACGGGGGCGATCGGATATCGCCGCCGATTTCGCCAATTGCCAACGTTGCAGAGGCGCAGGCGCCGAAACTGCCAATCTCCCCCCTCGTGGGGGAGATGCCCGGCAGGGCAGAGGGGGGCGAAGGAACGCCAACCTTCCGGCTCAACAACCCAATCCCACAAGGATCCCCCGATGAGCAAAAAAACCGCGCAGAAACGGCAGCCACCAAAACTCCCCAAAGGCGAAGTCGAGCAGGTGCGCATCCGCCGCGAGATCGGCCATGATTTCGCGCTGAAGGACGATCGCTTCGGCCGCAAGCGGCTGAGCGTCGGCACCGAAGAGGCGCGGCGCGTCTACGAGGTCTCCAATGACGGCTACACCGCGACCGGCGGCATCGTGCGGGTGCGCAATGTCGATCCGCTGGTCGGCATCACCTCACTGACGCGCCAGCAACGCGAGGCCGGCCAACGGTTTCGCGACGATTTTGAGCGCGCCTCGCGTGACGGGCTGCGGCCGATGTCGTGGGAAGAGCGCATTGACGGCGGCCGCATCAATGGCGGCATCCCCGACCGCGTGCTCAACGCCGGCCGCGCCCACACCCATGCCATCGCCGCCATGGCCCACTGGGAAGTGGCGGAGGTGGTTCGCAAAATCTGCCTCGAAGGCCAGTCGGTGAAGGCGCTCGCCGAACGCACCGGCGAGGGACGAGATGTGGTGGTGAAGCTGTTGAAGGTCGGGCTCGACCTTTTGGCCGTGGGTTACGGGATGATGCTGATGCGGAAGCCGCGATAAGGCCGGCAGCCGCGCAGGAAGTGGCCGGCCGGCAGATGCCGGCCGAACCGGTTTCACCCTATCGGATCACCGTTCGCAAACGCGAATTTCCTCGACGATCCTGTGATGATGGCGCCAATGCTTGACCAACTCTATGCGGCAATGGCGATGGTGCCTGTGATACCTGTGGTACCTGAAGCCGTTATCGTAGGCATTATACTGGTAGTAAGGGCGAGGAGCGTAGCGATCGTAATAGTCGCCATAGCTGTCATTGTAGTCATCGTCATAGTAGCCGTTGCCGATGCCGATCACGACGCGCCCGCCGGCATTCGCCGGGGCGATCATCGCCGCCGCCGCAGTGATAGCGATAGCCGAAGCAAGCAGGAGCTTTCTCATAGCTGCCTCCTATTCAAGGTTGCGCTAATATAACTCGCGGGGCACGACCTCGTCCATAATTTTGCAAGATGCGAACGACCCCTGCGCCGTGCATTGCGAGGAAAGTCAGCGTCACCTCCTGTCAGCATCGTCCCCCGATTTTTGAACCCTTCGCCGCCCCAGCCATTAATCCGGCATGAATCAGCAAGGGAAGGACGAGACCATGCATGTCATTCTTGGAGGTACCGGCCATGTCGGCTCGGCGGCGGCAATGGCGCTGTTGCGGCAGGGCGAGGATGTCACGGTGGTGACGCGCGACGAGTCGAAGGCCGCATGGTTGGTTGAACAGGGCGCGGAGGCCGCGGTTGCCGATGTGCTCGATGTCGAGGCGCTGCGTGAAGTCTTGCGGCGCGGCAAGCGGGCGTTTCTGCTCAACCCGCCGGCCGATCCATCGACCGACACCGACGCCGAGGAGCGCAAGACGGTTGGCGCCATTGCGACGGCACTGGAGGGGTCCGGCCTCGAAAAAGTGGTAGCGGAATCGACCTATGGCGCGCAGGCCGGCGAGGGTGTCGGCGATCTCACCGTCCTTTACGGCCTCGAGCAGAAGCTGAAGGCCCAGGCCATTCCGGCAAGCATCAACCGCGCCGCCTATTACATGAGCAACTGGGATCAGGCCCCGGAGACGGCGCGGCGCGACGGCGTCATCACCTCCTTCTTCCCGGCGGATTTCGAGCTGCCGATGGTGGCGCCGCAGGATCTCGGCGAGGCTGCGGCGAGACGTCTGCTGGAGCCGGCGGACAAGACCGGCACGCACTATATCGAGGGTCCTCGGCGCTACTCCGCCGCCGATGTCGCCGCAGCCTTCAGTGCGGCGTTGCGCAAAAACGTGCGCGTGGTCACGGTGCCGCGGGAGCGCTGGACAGAAACCTACGAAAAACTCGGCTTCTCCAAAGCGGCGGCCGAGTCCTATGCCCGCCTGACCGGGGCCACGCTGGACAAGCCGATGCAGCCGGAAAACCCGGAGCGCGGCACGACCAGCCTGGAAAGCTATATTGCCGCGCTCGTCGAGGGCCGGCCGGAAGACCTGTTGAAGGGTGCCGCGTAAAAGTTAATATTGTAAGACAGTGGCTTAGAGAGGTTTTGTGAATCAAACTTGAAACTGGCGAGTCGCTGAACGAGCCATTACTTTCAGGCGCCGCGCCGCCCCTCATCTGGCTGCCGCCATCTTCTCCCCGTAAACGGGGAGAAGGGGCTGGCCGCGACGGCGGCGCTTTTCCTGCAACGTTGGCGATTGGCGAAAGCATCGAAGACAGCATATTTCTCCCGTCACTATACGGGGAGTTGAGGAATGGTCCGCAAAGCGGACGAAAAGCCAACTGCTTCGCTTTTCGAATGACGAACGCCCGGCAGGGAAATGAGGGGCGGCGCGAACCGGCCGCCATCAAGCGCCTTTCTTGATCGTCCTCAACGGCTCTTCTTCCGCCGCCGTCTCGCACCCAAACACACTGCGCCCGCCAAGCAGGTGCGACTGGTCGAACTCGCCGGCGACGATCTCCTTAAGGCTCGGCCCGGTGACGTAGCGCTCCAGCCGCCGCGCTTCGCCATCCAGCCGCTTCAGCGCGCCAAGCTCTTCCTCGCGGCCGAGCTTTGCCTTGCCGACGGCCGATTTCAGCACCGCGATCGTCTCGTCATAGACTTTCAGCGGCACCGGGAAGGGGTGGCGGTCCTTGCCGCCATGGGCGAGCGAGAAGCGCGCCGGATCGGAGAAGCGGCAAGGCGCGCCATGCACCACTTCCGCCACCATGGCCAGCGCCCTCACTGTGCGCGCGCCGACGCCGGGCACCAGCAGCAGTTCGGGAAAATCGGCCGGCCCGCTTTCTATTGCCGCGGAAATGTTGCCGTGCAGCCGGTGCATGACGATGTCGCTCTCGCGCACGTCGTGATGCGCCGGCATCACCAGATTGGGCAGCATCGGCTGCGCGGATGATTTCGCAGGCGCTGCTTTCGACGGCGGCTCCAGCACCGCTAGCTCGTCAAGGATCCGCTCCGGGCTCATGGTCTTCAACAGGTCGAGCTGTCCGGTCCGCGATGGCTCGGCGCGATGATCGGTCAGGTTGACGATCTCGCCCTGCCGCTCGCCCTCGATCGCCGCATGCGGCTGGTCGACGAAACTGGTCAGCCCTTCCGACAGCCAGTGGTAGCGGCGCGCCTGCCTGCTGTCGCCGTTCATGCCTTGCTGCACCACCACCCAGCGGCTGTCGTCGGTGACGATGAAGCCGTGCAGATAGAGGTCGAAACCGTCCTGCACGGCGGCACTGTCGACCTTGGCGACCAGGCGGCTGGCGGTCGCAAGGGCCGCGCCATCGATGCCGACGCGCTCGCCGATCGCCGCCAGCTCCTGCGGCGTCTTGCGTGAATGCGCGCCGCGCCCGCCGCAGACATGGATGCCGAGCTCGCGCGACATCGGATTGAGCCCGCGCTTCAGCGCGCCGACGACCGAAGTGGTGATGCCCGAGGAGTGCCAGTCCATGCCCATGACGGCGCCGAAAGACTGGAACCAGAACGGATGCGCCAGCCGCCGCAACAGCTCGTCGCGGCCATAATGATGGATGATCGCCTCGCACAGCACCGCGCCCAGCCGCGTCATGCGGTCACCCAGCCATTTCGGAACCCGCCCGCCATGCAGCGGCAAGTCCGCACTGCCGCTTCGCTGCGTCAAGTGAATGCTCCGTGGCTAAGGCGCACCGGCGGTGCGCCTGTGATCTAGATGGCATTTGGGGGGCGATTTGCAAGCGGGGTGGGGGCGGCGACTATCGTCGCCCTACGCTCTTCTTGGCGTCTCGCCGAAAGATGCAGTTACGCCGCCTGTCGCACCTGGCAATAAGGTCGGCTCCCTGCTTGTAGGCGAGACAGGTCTCGAATAGAGCTTACCCCCGACGGCAACTATTAAAATCAAAAACGATGTCGCAATTCTGGTGGGTAAATCACAGTCAGACCGCCCGCCAAGAGATCGACGGGCAATATCTCTGGTCGCCCAAAACTCAGAAGAATGGGGCACGCAGCGAGTTCTACAAAAATATGCGTCGGGCGACACCTGGTGACCTCGTGTTGTCTTTTTTCGGTCAAGCCGTGCGCTATATTGGTCGGGTAGCGGAGTTTGCATTCACAGCACCGAAACCACCGGAGTTCAAGAACACTGGAGCCAATTGGAACGAGGAAGGTTGGCTTCTCCCGGTGTATTGGGCGCCGCTCCTGCCGACGGTGTGCCCGTCGGACATAATTGGCGAATTGGGTCCGCTTCTGCCTGCCCGATACTCGCCCATCGACCCAAACTCCGGATCAGGCCGTCAAAACGCCTATCTCGCGAGCGTATCGCAAGAGGTGTTTCACACAATTGTCGCGGGTACAGCTTTCGACCGCGAAGCTTTGAGGCGTGGTGGCGCAAACAGTCTCACTTTCGAAGTCGTCAATGAAATTTTAGAGGACGTCGTTGAGCGCCGTATCCGAGACGACCTCCAACTCGAGGACACTGTAAAGACGAGCGTCATTCAAGCTCGTCGCGGCCAAGGTAAATTTCGTTCCAATGTCGAAGCCATGGAGCGCTCGTGCCGACTCACAGGGGTCACCAATCCCTCGTTGCTGATTGCAAGCCACATCAAACCTTGGCGCCTATGCGCTTCCGCGCAGGAGCGCTTGGACGGCATGAACGGGCTGCTCCTCACGCCTGATGCCGACCACCTCTTTGACCGTGGCTTCATCAGTTTTGAAGATAGCGGGCAGGTCCTCATATCCCAGCGCGTCGACAAGACTGATTTGCGGCGGCTCGGATTCGAGCAATTGGTGATGCAGAGTTTCGGCTTTGCCGAAGCCCCCGCCGTCTGGCGCACTAGCACCTTCACCCCGCCGCAGCAGGCTTACCTCGCTCACCATCGAGAGGATGTGTTTGTGGCATAGCTCGCATCAACTGAGCGTCAGCCGTCAGGTCCCCCTACCTCGCCGCCCCCTAAAACACCGCCTTCTCCAAGAGCGGCTCCAGTGATTCAGCAAATGGCGTCGCCAGGTGGTGCCGGTCGCGGAAGGCGAGTTGGCCGTTGATGAACACGTGGCAGGTTTGGGCGTCGCAGAACTGGCTGGTCAGGTCGACATAGGTGGCGCCGGGCACGCTGCGCACGACGTCGCGCTCGGCCGCGGCGATGTCGTCGTTCGCCGCCGCGTCCCTCGGCGTGTCGCAGACTTCAGGCACCTGCCCGCGCCACAGCGCCCGCGCCACGCATTTGTCGGCATAGCTTCCATTGTAGGGAACGTCCCGGATTACCGCGACCTTGATCCCGGCCCCGCTGAATGCCGCCAGCGTCCAGCGCAGGCCGGTCTTCCACTCCTCGTTCCAATCGGCGTGCTTCAGTTCCTCGGGCGATTCCTTCATCACATTGCCGATCGAAAATTCCGAGATCACCACCATGTGCGGGTGCAACGCGATAATGTCCTTGACCGATTGCTCCCGCCACTGGTCGCATTCGGTGTAGTCGCGCTTCAGCCGCCAGTTCCAGGTCGTCACCCGCGAGGCACGGCAGGACGATTTGAGATAGGTGACGAGGCGATAGTTGTTCTTGGCCGCCGCCTCGATCAGCGGCGTCGACCAGTGGTCGGCATGCGAATCGCCGAAAAGCGCAATCGAGCGCCCGGCGTCCTTGTTTCCGAACACGCAGGCCTTCGGCGGCACTGTCTCGAAGGAGAGAATACAGCCGGCCGCGCGCGCCGTGGAAGGCTGCGCGGCGCTGGCGGCAATGCTGCGCTGCGCAGGATCGAGATCGTGGACGGCGAGCCTGGCATTGGCATAAGCGGCGACGACGCCGGTACCGGTCAGGAGGAGGGCCGGCACCAGCGCCCGCGCCGCACTGGCCATCAGCCAGCCATTGCGGCGGATCGGGTTTTCGATGACATGGTAGGTGAAGACCGACAGCGCCAGCGTCAGCGCCAGGCAGCCGAGCCGCTGCAGCGGCGAAAGCTCGGGCGTCAGCATCGTGGCATAGACGATCACCGGCCAGTGCCAGAGATAGAGCGAGTAGGAGAGCTTGCCGATCCATTGCAGGGGCGGCAGCGCCAGTGCCTCGATCGGGCTTTTCTTAGCGCTCTCCTGCTGCGCGTGCGCCGCTCCCGCCAGCAGCAACAGCACGGTGCCGGCCACCGGCACTAGGGCGAGGAAACCCGGGAAGGGCGTTTCGTCGCTGAAGGAAAGATAGGCGCTGGCAATCAGCGCCAGGCCGAGCCACGCCAGCGGCGTGGCGAGCCGCGGGCGGTTTTGCCAGACTTGCTGCGGCACCATGCTGGCCAGCCCGCCGGCGGCGAACTCCCAGGCGCGTAGCGGCGAGAAATAGAAGGCCCAGGGCTGCGAGACCGTGGTGAGCCACGCGCAGACGGCGAACGAGACGAGGCCGGCAATGCCGATCACCAGGATCGCGCCGCGCTTGCCGGGGCGCAGCCATGCCGCCAGCACAAGCAGCGCCGGCCAGGCGACATAGAACTGCTCCTCCACCGACAGCGACCAGAAATGGACAAACGGGTTGCTGGCCGCATCGGCGGCGAAATAATCGAACGACCAGCGGATCAGCCACAGATTGATCATGTAGGCCGAGGCGAACATGGCGCCCCTCGAATAGAGCGATTGTTCCTCCGGCGACAGGATGAAGGCGCCGGCCACCAGCGTGGCGAGGATGACGAACAGCGACGCCGGCAACAGCCGCCGGGCGCGCCTGGCGTAGAAGCGCCACAGGTTCAGCCGCCCGGTCTCGGTGATTTCGGCAAGCAGGTGTTTTGTGATCAGATAGCCCGAGATGACGAAGAAGATGTCGACGCCGGTGAAGCCGCCGGGCAGGCCGGTGAAGCCGAAATGGAAGGCGATCACGCCTGCCACCGCCAAGGCGCGCAGTCCTTCGATATCGGGCCGGAACGATGCTGACACGATTTGCCACCTCGTGCTGGTGCATGACCCCGCCTCGGCGAGTAACGATCGCGCCGGGATCATACGTGCGGCAGCTTTGCGCCCAACGGGACACGGCGCTGCAACCGTTGACAGTCGGACCAAGACTCCGCCCTATGGGTCGATATCGCAATGCAACAAATCTAACGCAGTGCAACATTGGAGGAGGCGACGCCGCTGATCTCCCCCCTTGTGGGGGAGATGGCCGGCAGGCCAGAGGGGGTCGGTTCGACCGGACTCGGCCCAATCCTGCAAGTGAAGGCAGGCGCTCCACGCGCGGCGACCCCCTCTGTCGCCTTCGGTGACCTCTCCCCTTCGATGGGGGAGATTAGCTCCCCGCCTCCTTCGCCAAATCTCCGACATCCGGGGTCGGCCCTTGCGTTGCTCCCGTCACACGCATCGGCTATCCAACCGGCAGCCATGCAATTCAAACGGAGCCTCCCATGACCAACACCACCATTTTCAAATTCGGCGCTGTCGAGCATGCCGAGGGCGGCGACTTGCCGGGCTGGATCGTTGTGGCGGGCCGGCCGACCATGCAGACCGCCGTGCAGCACACCACCGCCGATGGCAAGGTGCTGTCGGGCACCTGGCGGGCCTCGCCCGGCACTTATCACGCCACCTACACCGACTATGAGTTCGTGCACATGATCGCCGGCCGCATCATCATCACGCCCGATGGCGGCACGCCGGTCGAGGTCGGTCCGGGCGATGCGTTCGTGGTCGAAGCCGATTTCAAGGGCACCTGGCAGATCATCGAGCCGGTAACCAAGCACTTCGTCGTCAAGCTTGCTTGATCGCGTCGTCAAGAGTGTCTGATCGGTGCCGATACACCTCGGCCGGCGCGGCTCATCGCCAGCGTCCCCCTCGCCCAGCAGGGGAAGGGGGACGTAGCGAAGCGAGTATCGGTTAAGAGGGCGTCACCTCGTTCGCTTCGAACCGATGCGGATCGAAAAGCTGAGACGAGGCGTTCTGCGGAGCCTGGTCGAGAGAACGCAGGCAGGACTGCTGCCGGGTCGCCGGCGCGTCAGCCAAGAGCGAGCGGCGCACTTCGAGAGTGCATGCCGCCCGTCCGGCGCCGGGCCGTCAATGCTGTTGTTACGAAACCCCCCAGCCCCGTCTCAACCGCCACGGCCATGGCGTGACCCATGGCTTGCTATACGCATGCAGCACCGCGGTCTGTCAACGCCGCCCGCAATGGCCGCGGGAGGTCCCTTTTGCGCCTCCCGGCCCGCTTTCCAGCCGGCCTCGCGCAAGCCATTCGCCGCTGCAAAATGCGCTTGAAATGGCGGTTTTCCGGGTGTTCCGGCCGCTCCGGAGCGGCCCTTTGGCGCGACAGAGGTCGCGATCTAGGCGATTGGATGAATTTGTCTTTCGCGGCTGAAACGTTTCAGGAGCCGGTTTGTAGACCTGACTTTTTTTGGGTGTATTTCCCTCACGTCAGTTTTGCACCTCAGCCGGTCCGATCGACCTGCCGGAGGGCAAGCCTCAGGGGCCGGCGTCGGCGCTCTGAGTCTCTCGGACGGACGGGCGCCGGACCATGCCGCTGACGACATAGGCCGCCGCGCCCAGCGCCGTGATCCAGAAGCTCGTCGGCCAGTCGGTCAGGAAGGCGAGCGTCAGGCTGATCCAGGCGATGATCACGGCAAGCGCGATGGACGTCAGCACGCCGGCTCCGACGCCGCTGGTAAGCCTGAGGGCGGTGGCTGCAGGCGCCACCATCAGCGCGAAGACGAGCAACACGCCGACGATCTGCACCGCCTCGGACGTGGCGACGGCGACCAGCACCATGAACAGGGTCGAGACAAGAGTGAGCGGCACGCCGCGCGCTTCGGCGAGTTCCGGCTGCAGGCTGGCGAACAGCAGCGGCCGCGCTATCAGCAAAAGCGCGACAAGGATCGCCACCGCCAGCACCGCAAGCACGATCACGGTGCGCAGGCTGATGCCCAGCACATTGCCGAACAGCACGTTGGTCGCCTGCGAGGCGAAGGCGGTGTAGAAATGCAGAAACAGCAAGCCCAGGCCGAGCGACAGCGTCAAGACGATGCCGATGGCGACGTCGCGATGCGCGCGCTCGCCAAGCAGGCCGATGCCGATGCCGGCGGCGACGGTAAACACCGTGAGGCCGAGAAACGGCGACAGCCCGATCAGGCCGGCGCCCGTGGCGCCGGGAAAGCCGACATGGGAGAGCGCATGACCGGCGAAGGTCTGGCCCCGGAGCACGAGGAAATAGCCGACCGCGCCCGAAACGATGCCGACGATGGTGCAGGCATAGAAGGCGTTGCGCATGAATTCATAGTCAAAGATCGTGGACATGCGCCCCGCTCTCCAGTTCGACATCGTCGGCCATGACGAAGATGCGGCCGGCAACCCGCACCACATTGATATGCGTGCCGTAGAGTTTCGACAGCACCGGCCCGCTGATGACCTCGTCGACGGAGCCGATCGCCGCCTTGCGGTTGCCGAGATAGAGCACGCGGTCGACGGCGCGCAGCAGCGGGTTGATCTCGTGCGAGCAGAACAGCACGGCAATGCCGAGCCGTTCGCCGATCTGATGCACCAGGTCGATGATCGCGCGCTGATGGCCCGCATCAAGACTGATCAGCGGCTCGTCGAGCAAAAGCAGTTGCGGATTGCCGATCAAGGATTGCGCGATCAGGATGCGCTGGCGCTCGCCACCGGAAAGCTCGCCCAGCGGCCGCCGCGCAAGGTCGCCGGCGCCCACCTCTTCAAGAGCCTTCCACGCCGCCTCCTTCTCGGCAGCCGATGCGACGGGCCAGCCCCAGCGATGCCCGCCGGCGGCACTCAGCACGAAGTCGAGGCCGCTGACGCCGACATCGCCAAGCGCGCGCCGCGCCTGCGGCATATAGCCGATGTCGGCGTTGCCGCGCGTGGGCGATTTGCCAAGCACCGAAATGGCGCCGCCGGCCGGTTTGATCAGGCCGAGAATGGCGCGCAGCATCGTCGTCTTGCCGGCGCCATTGGCGCCGAGCAGGCCGACAAAGGCGCCTTGCGGTAGAGAAAAGGAGACGTCGGATAAAACCCGGCGTCCCCCATAGGTCAGCGTGACCCTGTCGAATTCGATTGCGTTCATTTAGTCACATTCATTCGCAGTCACGTTCATTGTGTGCGGGCGGCGAGCGCCTTCTGGACCGCGTCGATCTGGCCGCGGAACCAGGTCTGGATCGTCTGGCCCGCCGGTTCCGTCTCGGTGACGCCGATGACAGTGACCTTATTCTGCCTGGCGATGTCGAGCAGCCTTGTCGTTGCCTCGTCGGTCACCTGCGAATTGTAGAACAGGATCTTGGCCGAGCCGTCCTTCAGGCTGTTTTCGAACGCCGCCACCTGCGTGGCGCTCGGCTCCGCATCGTTCATCAAAGCCACCTGGAAATCGTAGTTCAGCATTTTCAGGCCGAGCGCTTCCGCCATGTAGCCGAAGACCGGCTCGGTAGCCGTCACCTCGGTGCCGCCATAGGTGTTCTTGACGTCGGCGATTTCCTTGTCAATGGCCTCGAGCGAGGTCTGGAATGCCTTGAGATTGGCCTCGTAATGCGCTGCATTGGCCGGATCGCGTTTGGCAAGATCGGCGCTCAGCGCCTTGGCGATGGCCGGCAGCGTCGCCGGGTCGTACCACAGATGCGGGTTGTCGCCCGACTTCTTGCCGATCAGGTCGGCGGCGACGATGGTCGTGCGATCCTTGGCTGTCGAGGCCGACAGCAGCTTGTCCATCCACGGATCGTAGTCGGCGCCGTTGTAGATGACGATCTTGGCGTCGGCGATGGTGCGCGCCGTCGACGGGCTGGTCTCGAACAGATGCGGATCGTCATCGGGATTGGCCAGGATGCTGGTGACGGCGACGTTGCTGCCGCCGATCTGGCGGGCAAGGTCGCCATAGAAATTCTCGGCCGCCACGATGGTCAGCTTGTCTTCGGCGCGGGCAGCCGTGCCGGTCAAAAGCGGCACCGCGACGAGCAGCGCGGCGAGAAAGGGAATGCGACGCATCCGTGGTCTCCTTGCAGTCTGAAAGGTATGTCGCCGGAGAGGCGGGCTGTGTAACTGTATAACGGTTACAATATAACGTTTGCTTCGAAAATACGGTTGATGTCAATGGGCTTTTCGAGCCGCGCAGTTTTTCACGCGCACAAAAGCGTGAGCGGCCTGCGCCCATCAGGCGGAGCCACTCGTGGCGGTATCCTGATGAATTCGCGGCGGGTAAGTTCCTTGCTTGTTGCCGTCAGTTTTGCGGGCGCCTTCCCTCCCACGCGTCCTGCAACAGGGCGCGGATTGCGGCGCGGTCGAAAGGCCGCGGATTCCAGTATGGGTTCCTGGTCGCAATCTCAGCGGCGCGGTCGAGATCGGCCTGCTTGAGGCCGAGTTCTTTCAATGTAAGGGGCGCGCCGACCGCCTTGGCGAAATCCTGGAGACCGCTACCGGCGCTGCCGCCAAACAAGTCGGCGACCGGCTTCAACAAGTCGGGCACCGCGACGGCGTTGAAGCCGATCGTGTGCGGCAACATCACCGCATGCGTCTCGGCATGCGGCATGTCGAAAGAGCCGCCGAGCGTATGACAGATCTTGTGATGCAGCGCCATGCCGACGGCGCCGAGCACCGTACCGCACAGCCAGGCGCCGTAAAGCGCATCGCCGCGTGCATCGATATTTCCAGGCTCCTTGGTCAACACCGGCAGCGCCGCCGTCATGGCGTGCAATCCTTCTTTCGCCATCAGGGTGGAAATCGGATTGCGATCCTGCGCGTAAAGCGCTTCGGCCGCGTGCGCCATGGCGTTGAGTCCTGACGCGACGCTCATCGCTATCGGCAGGCCGACGGTCAGCTCTGGATCGTAGATCACCACTTCCGGCAGGATCCTTGCGTCACGCATTGTGGTTTTTTCGCCGTTCTCGGTCTGACCGAGGATCGGCGTCACCTCCGAGCCGGCATAGGTGGTCGGGATGACGATCTGCGGCAGGTCGGTGCGCCAGGCGATCGCCTTGCCGAGACCGGTGGTCGAGCCGCCGCCAAGCGCGACAACGCAGTCAGCCTTGACCTCGGTTGCCTTGGCCATTGCCGTTTGGGTTACCTCGACCGGCGTGTGCATGGCGGCGCCCGAAAAGATGCCGGCCGCCAGCGCGCCGAGGGACTTGGCAAGCGCCTCGCCGTCGGCAGCCCGATGCGGCGTCGACAGCACCAGCGCGCGCTTGCAGCCGAGTTTTTCGATCCAGGTGCCCACCTCGGACGACGCGCCATTGCCGAAGACAATATGCGCAGGGCTGCCGGAGTAGGTGAACGTCCTTGTCATGCCGATCCGCTCCCTTTGCATATTGTCACTGTGACGGAGCCGAAATCGAGCGACCAGCTCTCGCCGCCGGCGACATCGTTTGCGTCGTCACCGTCTCGCAAGCGGGGCCTGATCTCTCCCGCGTACTCGCAAACGTATCGCCTTGACCACAAAAACGTCAAAAAAGTATCAGTGAGGTGGACACACCGTGGTGGCGGCTGCATGAATTGCCGCCTAAGCTTCGATCACTGCAGAGAGCGGCAAACGCGGCCTGCGGGAGATGGCACTGCAACTGGTCGCATGACCGGACCGGCGCCGGGAGGAACTGACATGAATCCGGACTTGGAAGTCGTCCAGATCAGACGCGGCGAGTCGTTCAAGGCCTGGGCCCACGGCTACCCCTTCCACACGGTGCGCTGGCACTTCCACCCCGAATACGAAATCCATCACGTCGTCGCCACCACGGGCCATTATTTCGTCGGTGACTTCATCGGCGAGTTCGAGCCCGGCAACCTCGTGCTCACCGGCCCGAACCTGCCGCACAACTGGGTCAGCGACGTGCCGGCAGGCGCCAGCGTGCCGCTGCGCGGCCGCGTCGTGCAGTTCTCGCAAGAGTTCATTGCCGACGCCACCGCCGCGTTGCCGGAACTTGCCGGTTGTGAAAACATTCTCGAGCTCAGCCGCCGCGGCGCGCTGTTCTCCACCGCTACCGCCAAGCTCGCCGCACCTGTGCTGGCCGAACTGGTCGAAGCGCAAGGCGTTCGCCGCATCGCTTTGTTCATGGAACTGATCGATATTCTGAGCCGCGCCGCCGATGTGCGGACGCTCACCAGCGCCAGCTATCTGCCAGATCCCTCAGGCTTCATGTCGGCCGGCGTCAACAAGGCGCTTGCCTATATCAACGCCAACCTGACCGAGCCGTTCAGCGAAAGCGATCTGGCGGCGATCGCCGGCCGCAGCCCGAGCGCGTTTTCGCGCAGCTTCCGCCGCCATACCGGCATGGCGCTGGTGCAGTATGTCAACCGGTTGCGCATCAACCTCGCCTGCCAACTGCTGATGAGCGAGGCCGACATGCCGATCACCGAGATCTGCTATGCCGCCGGCTACAACAACATCTCGAATTTCAACCGCCAGTTCCTGACCCAGAAAGGCATGTCGCCTTCGCGCTTCAGGGCCCTGCTGGCGGAAAACATCAGCGCGGAGATTGCCGCCTAACAGGGAGGACCGGGAGGAGCCTAGACATTTACTGAGGTAAGAACGCGGGGTGCGTTGGAGGCGCCCCGTGCTGGAGATCGCTTGTCCCGAAATCCAGGGATATCAAGGGGATGCGCAGCACGGATCAAGTGCTCCGTTGTTCCTCGCAACAGCCGACTGCAGTCAAGGCCCGGCGCCATGTGGTGTCCAGGGCTTCATGAAACCATTCCTTGAAACGGAGCTATCAAAATGACCAGATTTGCCTGGAAATCGACGGGAGCCATTGCGCTCACTCTGTCTCTTCTTGGCGGCACCGCTGCCTTTGCCGCCCCGGTTACCGACGCCACGGTCGCCTTCTTGATGCCCGACCAGGCCTCGACGCGCTACGAGCAGCACGACTATCCCGGCTTCGTCGCCGAGATGAAAAAACTCTGCCCCGGCTGCAAGGTGATCTACCAGAACGCCGATGCCGACGCCTCGCGCCAGCAGCAGCAGTTCAACTCGGTAATCACGCAGGGCGCCAAGGCGATCGTGCTTGACCCTGTCGACTCGACCGCCGCCGCCTCGCTGGTCAAGCTGGCGCAGAGCCAGGGCGTCAAGGTCATCGCCTATGATCGCCCGATCCCGACTGCACCTGCCGACTTCTACGTCTCGTTCAACAATGAAGGCATCGGCAAGGCCATTGCCGACTCGCTCGTCGAACACCTCAAGGCGCTGAAGGTCGACCCGGCCAGCGGCGGCCTGCTGCAGATCAACGGATCGCCGACCGACGCGGCCGCAGGGCTGATCAAGAAGGGCATCCATTCCAGCCTCGACAACAGCGGCTACAAGATCCTTGCCGAATACGACACGCCGGAATGGGCGCCGCCGAAGGCGCAGCAATGGGCAAGCGGCCAGATCACCCGCTTCTCCACGCAGATCGTCGGCGTCGTTGCGGCCAATGACGGCACCGGTGGTGGCGCCATCGCCGCTTTCAAGGCCGCCGGTGTCGATCCGGTGCCGCCGGTGACCGGCAACGACGCGACGATCGCCGCGCTGCAGCTGATCATCGCCGGCGATCAGTACAACACCATCTCCAAGCCGAGCGAGATCGTTGCGGCGGCTGCCGCCAACGTCGCCGTCCAGCTTCTGTCGGGCGAGACGCCGAAGGCCGAAATGACCCTCTACGACACTCCTTCGCAGCTGTTCACGCCGGCGGTGGTGACGCAGGAAAACCTAAAGGCCGAGATCATCGACAAGAAGATCAACACCGCCGAAGAGCTTTGCGTCGACCGCTACGCCGAAGGTTGCAAGAAGCTCGGCATTACAAAGTGACAATGCAGGTCGCCCAAAAGTGCGCAGCGGTTTTGGGATAACGACATGCATAAAAGGATGACCTAGAATCCTGATCCTGCTTTCCGGCCGCCCTTGCGGTGGCCGGAAGTTCGCAGTCACTCTTGACCGCCCATCCGGAAAGGTTTGCCACCATGTCTGACATCTCTGACGGACCGGTTTCGGCAGGCGAGCTGGTGCTCAGCCTGCGCGGCATCTCGAAGAATTTCGGCGCCGTTTCGGCGCTCACCGATATCGATCTCGATGTCCATGCCGGCGAGGTGGTGGCGCTGGTCGGCGACAATGGCGCCGGCAAGTCGACGCTGGTCAAGATTCTGGCCGGCGTCCACCAGCCGAGCTCGGGCACCATCAATTTCCGCGGCAGGCAAGTGACGATGCCCGACCCGAGCGCCGCGCTGACGCTCGGCATCGCCACCGTCTTCCAGGATCTCGCACTGTGCGAAAACCTCGACGTCGTCGCCAACATCTTTCTCGGCAAGGAGATCAACCCGCTGCGGCTGGACGAGGTGGCGATGGAAATTCGCGCCTGGACGCTGCTCAACGAATTGTCGGCGCGTATTCCAAGCGTCCGCGAGGCGGTCGCCTCGCTGTCCGGCGGCCAGCGCCAGACCGTGGCGATCGCCCGCTCGCTGCTGCTCGACCCCAAGGTCATCCTGCTCGACGAGCCGACCGCCGCTCTTGGCGTCGCCCAGACGGCGGAAGTGCTGAACCTCATCGACCGGGTGCGCGAGCGTGGGCTCGGCGTGCTGATGATTAGTCACAATATGGAGGACGTGCGCGCCGTCGCCGACCGCATCGTCGTGCTCAGGCTCGGCCGCAACAACGGCGTCTTCGAACCCGACGCCTCGAACCAGGAACTGGTCAGCGCCATCACCGGCGCCGCCAACAATGCAGTGTCGCGCCGCGCCGAACGGCGCAAGGCCGCCGAACAAGCGAACAATCAGGAGCAGCGGCCATGAGCGCGGAGCCCAAGCAGGACACCTCCTCATCGACGGCGCTCGACCGCAGCGACGTGCGCGTCAAGCACCAGGCCGGCGTTGGTGGCGCCATCAGCGCCTTCTTCGACCGCGTCCGCTCCGGCGACCTCGGCTCGTTGCCGGTCATCGTCGGCCTGGTCATCATCTGGAGCGTGTTCACCGCCCTCAATCCGGTCTTCGTCTCGTCGAGCAATCTGGTCAATCTCCTGTTCGACTGCTCGACCGTCGGCGTCATCGCGCTCGGCATCGTCTGTGTGCTGATGGTCGGTGAGATCGACCTGTCGGTCGGCTCGATCAGCGGCTTTGCCTCGGCCATGGTAGGCACGCTGTGGGTCAACCAGGGCTGGCCGGTGGCGCTCGCCATCCTCGCCGCAATTGCCGTCGGCGGTTTCATCGGCGCGCTCTATGCCTTGCTGTTCAACCGGCTCGGCATGCCAAGCTTCGTCTCGACGCTCGCCGGCCTGCTCGCCGTGCTCGGCCTGCAACTGTATATTCTGGGCTCCACCGGCTCGATCAATCTGCCCTATGGGTCGAACCTGGTGAATTTCGGCCAGTTGCTGGTCATGCCGGACTGGCTGTCCTATGCACTGGGGGCATTGCCCGGCATCGTCATGCTGATCAGCGGCCTGCGCACCGTCAGCCGCCGCCGGGCCGTCAATTTGTCGGCGCCGTCTGTCGGCGGCCTCATCGTGCGCGTCGCCGCCCTGACCATCCTGCTCGAACTGATCGTCGGTTATCTCAACCAGGCGCGCGGCATACCGTGGATGTTCGGCCTGTTCGTCGGCTTGGTGGTGGCGATGAACTATGCGCTGACCCGCACCCAATGGGGCCGCTCGATGACCGCCGTCGGCGGCAACCGCGAAGCGGCGCGCCGGGCCGGCATCAAGGTGCGCTCGATCTACCTCAGCGCCTTCGTCATGTGCTCGATGTTTGCCGCCCTCGGCGGCGTCCTGTCGGCGGCGCGGCTGGCCTCCGCCAGCCAGCAGGCCGGCACCGGCGACGTCAACCTCAACGCCATTGCGGCGGCGGTCATAGGCGGCACCAGCCTGTTTGGCGGCCGTGGCAGCGCCTATTCCGCGCTGCTCGGCATCATCGTCATCCAGTCGATCGCCAGCGGGCTGACCTTGCTCGATCTGTCATCGTCGCTTCGCTACATGATCACCGGCGCCGTTCTGGCAATTGCGGTCATCGTCGACTCCCTGGCACGCCGCTCGCGGGTTTCCCACGGCCGAGCCTGAACCAACAGAGAATACGAGGATAGAAGAATGGCTCAGGATTTGAGTGGAAAAGTCGCGGCGATCACCGGCGCCGCGTCGGGCATAGGCCTGGAATGCGCGAGAGCGCTGATTGCCGCCGGCGTCCGCGTTGTGCTCGTCGATCGCGCCGAAGACGCGCTGAAAAGCGTCTGCACCGAACTCGGTCCCAACGCGATCCCGCTGGTGATCGATCTGATGAAGCCGGCCAGCGTCGCGACGATGATGCCGCAAATCCTGGACAAGGCCGGCCAGCTCAATATCTTCCACGCCAATGCCGGCGCCTATGTCGGCGGCCCGGTGCTCGAAGGCGACCCGGATGCCTGGGACCGCATGCTGAACCTCAACATCAATGCGGTCTTTCGTTCCATCCACGCCGTGCTGCCGCATATGGTGGAACGAAAGACCGGCGACATCATCGTCACGTCCTCGATCGCCGGACTGGTGCCGGTGGTCTGGGAGCCGATCTATACGGCATCCAAGCATGCCGTGCAGGCCTTCGTCCACACGGTGCGCCGGCAGGTCGCCCCGCACGGCCTGCGCGTCGGCGCGGTGCAGCCGGGGCCGGTGGTGACAGCGCTGATCAGCGACTGGCCGAAGGACAAGCTTGAGGATGAATTGGCCAAGGGCGGCCTGATACAACCGGTCGAGGTCGCCGAAGCCGTGCTGTTCATGCTGACTAGGCCACGCAACGTCACCATCCGGGACCTGGTGATCCTGCCGCAGAGCAATGATTTGTGAGGCAATAGGCATTAGGCAGCAGGGAATGGGGAGAGGCTCTTGCAACTGACGGTTCACTGCTGACCATCTCGCCTACTGCCTACTGCCTACTGCCTACTGCCTACTGCCTACTGCCTACTGCCTAACTTCTGAGGTTCCCCATGTCCCACTTCCTCGGCATCGACGTCGGCACTGGCAGTGCCAGGGCGGGGGTGTTCGACAGCAAGGGCACCATGCTTGCCTCGGCGAAGCGCGACATTGCTTTGTTCATCGAGCCGGGTGAAATCGCCGAACAGTCGAGCGAGGACATCTGGCGTGCGGTTTGCGCCAGCGTGCGCGAGGCGGTGACGAAGTCGGGGCTCGCTGGGCGCGACATTGCCGGCATCGGCTTCGACGCCACCTGTTCGCTGGTCGTGGTCGGCAAGGACGGCGCGCCGTTGCCGGTCGGCAGTTCCGGCGACAGCCAGCGCAACATCATCGTCTGGATGGATCACCGCGCGCTCGACCAGGCGCAGCGCATCAATGCCGGCAAGCACGCCGTGCTCGACTATGTCGGCGGCACCATCTCGCCGGAGATGGAGACGCCGAAGCTGCTGTGGCTGCGGGAAAACCTGCCCGAAAGTTTTGCCGCGGCCGAGCATTTCTTCGACCTGACCGACTATCTGACCTGGCGCTCGACCGGCAGCCTGGCCCGCTCGATCTGCACGCTGACCTGCAAATGGACCTATCTCGGCCATGAGCGGCGCTGGGACGACGCCTATTTCCGTGCCGTCGGCCTCGGCGCGCTCGCCGATGAAGGCTTTGCCCGCATCGGCACCGAAATCGTCGAAGGCGGCACGGCACTTGCCCAAGGCCTGACTGAGGCCGCCGCGGCCGATCTCGGCCTGCTGCCGGGAACGCCGGTTGCGGCCGGCCTGATCGATGCCCATGCCGGCGGCGTCGGCACGGTTGGCGGGCAGGGCTCGGTCGGCACCTTGCAGTCGCGCATGGCCTATGTGTTCGGCACTTCGGCCTGCACCATGGCCAGCACCAGCGAGCCGGCCTTCGTGCCCGGCGTCTGGGGTCCGTATTTTTCCTCGATGGTGCCGGGGCTTTGGCTCAATGAAGGCGGGCAATCGGCGGCGGGTGCTGCAATCGACCACCTCGTCGCATTCCATCCGGCCACGGCTGAGGCATCCGCAAAAGCCAAGGCGGAAGGTCTCGGCCTGACCGCTTGGCTTGGTCAGCAGGCGGCGAAACAGTCCGCCGACCTGTCCGCAGTAGCGCACCTAGCCGATGGACTGCATGTCGTGCCGGAATTCCTCGGCAACCGCTCGCCCTTCGCCGATCCCGAGTCCAAGGCCCTGATCGCCGGGCTTGGCATGGACACGTCCCTCGACAGTCTGGTCGCGCTCTATGTCGCCGGCCTGCTGGGCATCGGCTACGGCGTTCGCCAGATCCTGGCGGCGATGGCCAAAAAAGGCATTGCCATCGACACTATCGTCGTCAGCGGCGGTGCGGCGCAAAGCGAGCTGGTACGTCAGCTTTTGGCCGACACCACAGGCCTGACCGTCGCCGGTTTGACCTCGCCCGAACCGGTGCTGCTCGGCTCAGCCATATTGGCTGCGGTGGCGGCGCAAAAATTTCCCGATGTGATCGCGGCGATGACCGGCATGTCGCGCATCGGCGACATCTATCGCCCGGCCGGCGGCGATCTGGTGCCTTGGCACGACAAGCGCTTCGCCGCCTTCGAACTGTTGCAGCAGGCGGGCCGCGCGATCCGCGATTGAGCGGCTTCGCTCACGTCCAGAAATAGCGGACGATGTGGAAGAACACCGGCGCGGCGAAGACCAAGCTGTCGGCGCGGTCCATCATGCCGCCATGGCCTTCGATGAGGTGGCCCCAGTCCTTGACCCCCTGGTCGCGCTTGATCGCCGACGCCACCAGCCCGCCGAGGAACCCCATCAGGCAGGCGATGAAGGCGACGCCTGCCGCCGCCAGCGGCGAGAACGGCGTCAGGAACGACAGCAGCGCGCCGAGAAGGCTCGATGCCACCAGCCCGCCGACCAGCCCTTCCCAGGTCTTCGAGGGCGAGACGGAGGGCGACAGAAGATGCCTGCCGAACAGCTTGCCGAAAATGTATTGCAGCACGTCGCTGCCTTGCACGGTGATGATCAGGAAGGCGATGAGCAGGAGGTTGCGGCCCTCGAAACCGGGCACGTTGAGGGTCAGCAGCGCCGGCACATGGCTGACGCAGTAGACCGAGATCATGACCGCCCATTGCTGCGCGGACACGCGCTCGAGGAAGCGCTCGGTGTCGCCGTTGAGCGCGGTGACCGCCGGCATCAAGAGGAAGCAGTAGACGGGGATGAAAATGGTGAAGAGCCCGTACCAGGCGGTCCACACCAGCCAGTACTGGAAGGGAATGATGATGCCGAACATGCCGAGCAGCACCCAGTGGTCGCTGCGCCGGCTGTGCGTCAGCGTCACGAACTCGCGCAGCGCGGCAAACGAGATCAGCGCAAACAGGATGGTCATGCCGGTGCGGCCGAAGAAGAAGGCGACGGTGATCGCCAGCACCATCACCCACCAGGCGTTGATGCGCTGGTTCAAGTTGACGAGCGTCGAGGGCAGCGGCTTCGGCGCCCGCCATGAGAGGATACCGGCAACGATGCTCGCCATGGTCAGCACGCAGATCAGGCCGGCCAGCAGGATGACGGTTTCATGCATTGGCGGCAGTGTCATACGAAGTCTCTTTGCCTGGTCATGCTAGTGGTCCCGATCGGGACGCGGGTTGAGCGACAGCAGCGTCTGGCGCGCGCGCTCGAGGAAGGTGCGGCGTTCTTCGCCGGGCGCGATCGCCACCGGCGGACCGAAGACGACGCGGCACAGAAGCGGCACCGGCAGGAACTGGCCCTTGGGCAGCACGCGCGACATGTTCTCGATCCAGCACGGGATGAGCTCGACATCGGGCCGCGCCATCGACAGATTGTAGAGGCCGGAGCGGAACGGCAGCAGATCCGCCTCCGTCGTGTTGCGAGTGCCTTCGGGAAACAGGATCAGCGAGTGGCCGTCGTCGAGCACCGACAGCATGATCGAGATCGGGTGTTGCGTTTCGTCGGTCCACTGCCGGTGGATGAGCACGGACGACAGCATGTCCTGCGCGATGAAGCGGCGCAGCCGCGACTTGCCCCAATATTCGGCCGCCGCGATCGCATGGGTCCGGGCGCGCACCTTCTCACTCAGACAGGCCGACAGCAGGATGAAATCACCATGGCTGGCATGGTTGGCGAAGTAGATGCGCTGCCGCTCCGACGGCTGGCTGCCGTTCCAGATTGGTCTGACGCCGGTTACCACCCAGGCCGCCGCCGACAGGCCGACCGACGTCACCGTCTGCAGCAAGGTGAAGGTGTTGGCGCGCAGGTGAAGTTTTGTCATGGCTCAAACAAATGCTGCGAAAAGGGATGCCGCAGCAAACATGGCGAGCGCCATGCGCTGCCTTGTCAGCAGGCGGCGCGTGCCTGCCATGCGATGGTTAAGCGAGCGGCCGCCGGCACCGGTGGATTTCAGGCGCATGCGCGTCAGCACATCGTCGACTGCGGCACCGCCGGCGGCCTCGCTGGCGTGGCTTGCCATCAGCCGGAACAGCAGCGCATCGAACAAAAGCACGGCCGAAAGAGCCAGCGTGGCCACGGCGCTCGCCGCCTCGACCAGCCAGGCCGCCGCGGGCAGCGCTGTCGTCTGCGGCCCGGCCACCAGGCCGATGACCGGCGTTGCCATCACAGCCGCCACCACCAGCAGGATCGGCCACACCGCCTGCACCATCAGTCCGGCGGCGAATATTTCGGCCTTCTCGGGAAAATTCTCGCCACTCATGCCGGCCAACTCATGTCGGTTCTTCCAGCCCGATCTGAAGGTGCACGGGCCTGCCCGACGCGGCGAGTTTCTTGCGCGCCTGTGCAGTTGTGTGCGAGCGCCCCGTCACCACCAGCCAGTCGGCGACGATGGCTGCACTGCGCTGAAAGCCGAGCGCGCAGCAGACCAGGACGGTGCCGCGCCGGCGCGCCAGCTCGATCGCCGCCACCGCTCGCTCCAGCCTGTCGTGAGGCGGCGCCACGAGGTCGAGCATCGCGTAGCTGATCCAGCGGCAGGTCACGCCGCGCGGCCGTTCCATCTCGCCGGCAAGGTCGATCACTGTGCCGAAGCGGTTGGCCTCGTCGTCACTCGGAAACCGGCCGAGGAAAACACCGTCGGTGATCTCCACTTGCGGCGCCAGTTGGCGGGTCCATACCCACACATTGATCCGGGCGCCAAGCCGGTAGGGCAGGAGCAGGATACGGTTGGCCAGTGAGACGCTACCATCGGCTGCCTTCTGGAACACTTTGGCGCCGGCCCCAGCATAGCCGAAGGCGACGATGGCCAGCGCCAATGCCGGCCACAACAGGATGAGAAAATCGGCGGAGACCAACGCGCCCTCGGCAGCGCCGGCCAGGGCAAGGGCCGCCCCCAGCCCGTAATAACCCGCCAGCCGCCGCGCCCTTGGGTCGGCGGTCAACCGAAAACCCCAGAATGGCAGCTCGCCCTTGGACGGAAACAGCCACAGCGCAAACAGGCCGAGCAGGGCGCCGGTCGGAATGTCGATGAAATGATGCTGCCAGGTCGTCAGCACCGAGGCGCCGATGAGAAAACACCAGACGTGCCAGACCGGGCGGAGAATGCCGCCGAGACGGTGACGTGCCAGAACGTGACGCCAATGGTCCCAGATGATCACCAGGAGTGCGATGTGCAGGGATGGCGCTTGGTTGAACGGCTTGTCGAAACCACCGAGCACCGCAAACAGGAAACCCGGCAGGCCGGTGGTTTCCGGCCGCACGAAGGTCGCCGTCAGCGGGAACGCTATGAAGTAGGCGACGGCAATGATCTGCGCCGAGAGATAGCGGCCGGCGAGCCGGTTGACACCGCGCCTGGTCGTGTTGAGCAGCAGCGATAGGCCGTAGAACAGATTGATCGACCAATAGGGCACGATCGTCCAGGCGACGAAAGGGATGGCGTGTTCCCAGGCAAACATGATGCTGCCGACATGGTCGCGCCGCGACGCCAGCCAGTTGGCAAAGCCATAGGTCGAATAGAAGAACGGCGCCAGCAGCGCCAGCCAAAGGGCGGCCCTCAGCACGATGCCCAAATAGGGTTCCCGCGCCGGGGCAGGGTCAGTGACAGGCAGGGCCATGGTCTCAGACGCGCCGTGCGACCGAGACGGTGAAGATGCCCCATTGGTCGATGCGCTGGTCGATCTTTTCGAAACCGGCAGCCGTCACCAACTGGTCCATCTCGCCCTGCGTGCGCCGCCGCATCACCCAGGCCTGGCCGCCGCGATGCGAGGTCAGGCTGCGCGCGATCATCTCCAGCTGCGGATGCCATGGCTGGTTGGTGTAGACGAGCAGGCTGCCGGACTGCATGGCGCTGGCCAGCCCGCCGAGCGAGCGGGAAATCATCGTGTTGTCGGCGAACAATTCGTAAAGCCCGGAGACGACGGCGAGGTCCGGCGCCGGCTTTTGCCCGGCCAGCATGTCGGCATCGAAGGCGTCGGCCTGGTGGAAGCTGACGCTGGTCGGCAGACGCCGCTCGGCGATCAGCTTCGAACCCAACCCGACATTGAGCTCGGAATAATCCTGCAGCCGCACGCTTGCTGGTGGTTCAGTGCATTTGGCGACGGCATCGAGCACATAGCGGCCGTGACCGGCGGCGATGTCGAGCATGTGGACGGGACGGCCGGCTGCCATCAGGCTGGCGGCGGCGTTGCCGATCAGCTCTTCCAGATGCAGCTTGCGCTGGCGGATGCCGCGCCAGCCGATCGCGTCGAGGAAGGTGCGGTCGATCATGCGGCCGATGAAGCCGGTGCCGCGCGCGTCGTTCTCGTAGACATAGTCGAGCGTCGAGCCGGAATCGAAGCCGGTGGCGATGCCAATCTTCATGCCCGAAGACAGCCAGGCGCCCATGCGGATCGAGGCGCGACTCATCGCCCAGAAAATTCCCTTGGGCGACAACAGCGTCAGCGGCGAGGCGAGCCTCTCGGCCTCGTCGCGGGTGTAGCCGGCGCGGTCGGCCTGAAGCAAGTCGATGGTTTTCTCCGGCGTGGCAAATTGCTTTTCGAGGAACGGCCGGATCAAGTCCAGCGCCTGCTTGCGATCGCGCTCGCCCAGCGTGTCGTGGAAGAAGCCGGGCAGCACATGCCGCTCCTTGGCGCTGCTGCCGAGATTGACGAAGAATTCGTGCTGCGGTCCATGCCGCACCACCCAATCGCTGCCGGAGATCAAGAGCTGCGTCGGCACGGTGATGGCGCGCGCGTCCGAGACGATGCGGGCAGCGTGGTCGTAAAGCTCGACCAGGATGTTGGAGGCGATCGGTCGCGTGATCAGCGGATCGGCGTCGAAGGAAGCGATGCGCTCGGCATCATGCGTCAGGAACTTCGCCTTGACGTAGGAATTGACGAAGAAGCGGCCCTTGAGCTTCTGCCACAGCGCAATGCCCTCTTTGGCGAAGGGCACGTAGAGCTTGACCGAAAAGGCCGGTGAAGCCACCACCAGCGCGCGGATGTCGGGCGCATAGTCATGCACCCAGGCAGCGGCCAGCACGGCGCCGAAGGACTGCGCGATCAGCGCGATGTCGCGCTGGCCAAAACCATCCCGGCCGATCTCGCGCACCAGGCAGTCGATGTCGCGCACCAGGGCGGCGAAGGAGGGCGCATAGCCGCGTTCGCCGGCCGAGCGGCCATTGCCACGTGCGTCCCAGGCGTAGAAGGCATGGTCGGGCATGGCGAGTTCGTCGACCAGATGCGCCATGCGGCCGCCATGCTCGTGACCGCGATGGAACAGAAGGATCGCACCCTTTGGCGTCGACCCGGCGGCCGGCCAGTAGCGGTAGAAGATCTCGGTGCCGTCATGGCTCTTGAAGGTGCGCTCCTGCGCGACGCGCTCGAGGCTTGCCGGTGCTACGGCGGCGATGGTCTGGTGGATCATGGTTTCCCTCTGGCGGTCGGGTGCCTGACGCTTTGGCATCAGGTGCCGCCCGCTCTAAGGCCGCTGCGTATCCGGTTGATGGCGGTTATCCCCGACAGTGTAGCCATGATCGGAAACACAAACGGCGCGATCCCCGCCACCCACAGGCCGCAAGCGAGGAGAAAGCCGATGACGCCGAGCACCAGGGCTCGGTCGCTCTTGCCGATCGGCCCGGCATAGTTGCGCCCGCTGCCTGCGGCAACGCCAAGCACGCCGGCGAACTCGACCAGCATGGCGGTAATAGCGAAGGCGACGACACCCCAGGCCGGGAACAAGGTGGCAAAGGCCAGGATCAGCGCCAAGTCCGAGACGACGTCGCAGAGTTCGTTGAGATACATGCCGAGTTTTGATGCTTGCCGATGTTCCCTGGCCAGCATCCCGTCAATGGCGTTGAGCGCCATGCGCACGAACAGCACCACCGGCATCAAGAGGAAAACCAGGGGATGGAAGGCAAAGGCCGCGACCACCAGGCCGGTGGCGATGGAGAGCGCGGCGGCGAGAAGCGTGATCTGGTTGGCGGTGACGCCGGCATCGGCCAGCCGGTCGGCCAGCGGCCGCAGCCTGGCCTGAAAGGCCGGTTTCAGTTGATAAAGCGTTGGCATGTGCGATCCCCCAACCGCGGCTCATGACAGTGTCGGCGAGATTGGTCAATCGGCAGGCAGGGCGCAAGGGCTCGCACCAGCATCCGCACCGTTGCGGGACTCGAAACTCCCGGCATGGATGCAGAGGCGCAGCCGAAGATCTCCGCCAAGCAGGATGTTGCGCGCTACAAACCGCCTCGGAAATGAGAACTTTACAAATATTCGTATTTATGTGAAGTAAACACTGAAAGGTTCATCATGACAAACAGTCGCTTCGCCACCCGCCTGAATTCCTTCGCCTCGCGGCCGCAAGCCGAATGGCCTGATCTCACCGGCAAGCCGTCCATGCTGCAGATGGCAGCCCGCGCGGCCAAGGTCGACGGGCTGACCGATCTTGATCTTAATTTCCCCGACCATGTCAGTGAAAAGCCGGCCGAAATCGCGCGAAAGCTCGGTGATCTCGGGCTTTCCATCAATGGCTTTGCCATGCGTTATTACTCCAATCCGGCCTTCAAGCTCGGCGCCTTCACCAATCCGGACCTGGCGGTGCGCCGCGAAGCCATCGACCTGACCAAGGCCGGTATCGATGCGGTGCGTGCGGCCGGCGCCAGTCTGATGACGCTGTGGCTGGGCCAGGATGGCTTCGATTATGCATTTCAAACTGACTATGCGACGCTCTGGCAGCACGAAATCGAGGGGATTCGTGAAGTTGCCGCGCATGATCCCGGCTGCCAGATCAGCCTGGAGTACAAGCCTAACGAACCGCGCTCCTACTCGCTGATGCCGGATGCCGCGACCACCTTGCTGGCGATCCGCGATGTCGGCCTACCCAATCTCGGCGTCACGCTCGATTTTGCCCATGTGCTCTATGCCGACGAACAGCCGGCCTTCGCCGCGGCGCTGATCGCTCGCCACAGCAAGCTGCTCGGTGTCCATCTCAACGATGGCTATGCCAAGCGCGACGACGGCCTGATGGTCGGCGCGGTGCACACGCTGCAGACCATCGAACTGCTGCGCCAGATCCGCCGCGACGGCTATGCCGGCGCCATCTACTTCGACACCTTCCCCGACATGACCGGGCTCGATCCGGTGCGCGAATGCGAAGTCAACATCGCCACCGTCAAGCGCCTGCTGTGCGTTGTCGACCGGCTGGAGAAGGATAACCGCCTGTCCGCCGCCATGGACAGCCAGGACGCTGTGACGTCGCAGGCTATCGTCCAGGAAGCCATGCTCGGGCCGGAGACGAGGGGACGTGGATGACGTTGAGCAATCTCGATCTGAAAGCCGTGGGGCCGCGCATCCGCATGATGATGCCGCATCTCACCCCGCTTGAGGCCAAGGTGGTGGAAACCGTCTTCGGCCGGCGCGGTTTCGACCAGACCATTCCGCTCAAGCAGATCGCCGAGGAGGCCGGCGTGTCCGAGGCGATGGTGGTCAAGATCGCCAAGAAACTCGGCTTCTCCGGCTACCGCGACTTCCGCACCGCCGTCTATGAATACAGCCGCCTCCCGACCGCCGAGATGCACCAGGAACTGTCGGTCGACGACAGCTCGGCCGAGATCGTGCAGAAAGTGTTCCGCACCTCGATCCAGGCGCTGGAGGAGACGCTCGCGATCCTCGACATGGACGATTTCGACCGTGCTGCCGATCTGCTCTACCGCGCCAGGAACCGCGATTTTTATGGCGTCGGCGGCTCCGCCCAGATCGCTCGCGACGTCTCGCACAAATTCCTGCGCATCGGCATCCGCGCATCGGTCTATGACGACTCGCACATGATGCTGATGTCGGCCTCGCTCCTCGGCGCCGACGACATCGCCGTCGGCTTCTCGCATTCCGGCAACACGTCGGCCGTCATCGACGCCATCCATCTTGCCCGCAAGAGCGGCGCCCGCACGCTGGCCATCACCAACTACGACAACTCGCCGCTGGCCCGGATTGCCGACATCGTGCTGTGCTCGACGGCGCAGGGATCGCCGCTGATGGGCGAGAACGCGGCGGCCCGCATCGCGCAGCTCAACATCCTCGACGCGCTGTTCGTGGCGGTGGCGCAGCGCGACTACCAGGCGGCGGAGCGCAATCTCGGCCGCACCATGTCGGCGGTCACCTCGAAGCGAAAAGACCGCGGCACATGACGGTTCCGCTGGTCACCGTCTTCGGCAGCCTGCACTACGACATTATGGTCGACGCGCCCGACCGTCCGCGCAAGGGCGAGACTGTGACCGGCCATGCCTGGCAGCCGAAATGCGGCGGCAAGGGCGGCAACCAGGCGGTCTCGGCGGCACGCGCCGGCGTGCGCGCGGCGATGATCGGCGCCGTCGGCGACGACGATTTCGGCACGGCGCTGCTGGCCAATCTCGATCGCGCCGGCGTCGATCGCCGCTTCGTGCGCGTGGCGGCAGGCGCAGGCTCCGGCATGAGCGTGGCGATCTTCGACAGCGATGGCGACTATGGTGCGGTGATCGTCTCCGGCAGCAATCTCATCCTGGGCGGTGATGACATCGCGGCTGCGGGCGAGGTGGTGGTACAGACGGCAGTGCTGTTGCTGCAGAACGAAGTGCCCGATGCCGCCAACATCGCTGCCGCGCGCGCGGTGAAGGCATCCGGCGGCCGCGTCGTGCTCAACGCCGCACCGGCGCGAACACTGTCGGCCGAATTGACCGCGCTGACAGACATCGTCATCGTCAACGCCATCGAAGCGGAATTTCTCGCCGGTGTTCCGGTCGTCGATACGCTCGCCGGCGCAGCCGAAGCCGCGCGGCGGCTGATCGATACCTACCCCTCGGCGATCGTCACCGCCGGCGGCGAAGGCGTCGCCTATTGCGACCGGACCGGCGCGGCCTTCGCGCTGGCGGCCGTCCCGGTCAAGGTCGTCAGCACCCATGGCGCCGGCGACGAATTCGTCGGCGCCTTCGCGGCAGGCCTCGCGCGTGGCCATCCGATGGAAGCGGCGATTGCCACCGCCAATGCCGCCGCCGCCTCGCTGGTGGCGACACCGGAGGGAGAGCGCAGCTCGCGTTGAAAACTCAGGCCGCATGTTGCGCCTCCAAAACCCGTGCCCCCGTCGATGAGCGAAACGGCAAACCGGGCGCGGCGAGAACCTGCTTGGCTTTGCCCTGACGGAGGCGCGGGACCAAGCTGCGTGGTCGAAAGTCGGGAGCCCTCAGTCCGCTTCGCCAGATGACCCTTTGCCGCACTGCGTCAGCACCTTGCCGATGGCCGCGCTCGAGCCGGTCAGCGGAAAGCTGTTCTCGCCATATTTGTCGGCCGTAACCGTGAGGTCGCCCTTGCCGCGCAACAGGCCGAGCAGTGGATCGTCTTTGCTCAGCTCAGCCGTGAAGTAATTATACATGGCCTCGAGGTCGAGCTTTTTGGTCACGCTCTTGTCACCGCCCTTGAAGGTGAAGGAAGCGCTGATGCCGGGCTCCAGCTGCTGGCCGGCCGCGCCCAGATCGTAGCTCAGCAGCGGCTTGTCGAAACAGACCAGCATCAGATGCGCATCGGCCTTCGGTCCGCCGCACACCGAAGCCGTCAGCACGCTGCCGCCTTCGTCTTCTTCCATCTTGGCGCTCCAGTTGCAGGACGCGGCAAAAGCCGGCTGCGCGGCTTGCAGCGCGGCCAGAACGGAACTTGCCATGATGAACTTCGCCAATGCACTTTGCATGATCCCCTCCCAACCTTCCTTCAACGAGATCATACAGGACAAAAGGCCTGTTGACAGCGGCATATGCCGTCTTAGCCCCCGGCGCGCCCCATTGATCAAGCCTTTGAGACCGGCCTCGACGTCCAGGGCGGCTCCGGCGCGAAGCGCTTGCCGATCCAGTCGGCGAAGGCGCGTGTCTTGGCGGCTTGTCCCTTGGCCGAGGGCATGACGACATAGACCGCGCCTTCGTCGGCCAGCGTCCAGTCCGCCAGCACCGGCACCAGCCGTCCGTCGGCGAGTTCGCGTCCGACCAGCCAGTCGGTGCTCATCATCAGGCCGAGGCCCTGCACCGCGGCTTCGACCAGCACCTCGGCGTCGTCGCAAACCATCGGCCCCGAGACTTCGACGTTGACGCGGCGTCCCGAACTGTCGGTCATCTCCCAGGTTGGAAAGGTCTGGAAGCCGGAGAAGCCGAGGCAGGCGTGTTCTGTGAGCGCTTCCGGCGCTTCCGGCGTGCCCCGGCGGGCGAGGTAGGAGGGAGCAGCGCACAGCAACCGCCGCCGTGTCGCGATCTTGCGCGCCACCAGGCGCGAGTCCTCCAGCGCGCCGAGACGGACGGCGACATCGAAGTTCTCTGCAACGAGATCGACGAACCGGTTGGAGAACTCGGCCTCGATGCGGACATCCGGGAACGTCGCTAGAAATTGCGGCAGCAGCGGCCCGATCCACATACGCCCAAAGGTTCCCGGCAGCGCCAGCCGCAGCAAGCCGCGCGGCGTCCCGCTGGCATGCGCGGAAGCAGCAGCCTCGGCTTCGTCTACCGAGGCCAGGATGGCGCGGACGCGTATCAGGAACTCCGCTCCCGCCTCCGTCAACGATACGCTTCGGGTGGTCCGGTGCAGCAGCCGCACGCCGAGCCGCTGCTCCAGCGATTGCAGGCGGCGTGACAGAACCGTCGAGTCGCGCCCGACGCGCAACGCTGCCTTGGTGAAGGAGCGCGCTTCGGTGATGGCCGCAAAGGCGGCCATTTCGGCAAGGCTGGCGGGGTCGTGTGATTGCTGCATAAAGCACAGGACTCAAATGTAAAAATTCCGGATTATCTGCTTGTAGCGCAGCAGATAGCTTCACTCAATCCTGACGATTGACCCCTTAAACAGGAATGCGTGAGCCATGAAAGCCATCGAACTGACCGCCGCCAAACTGGACGCCTTTCGCGCCACCACCATTGCCACGCCTGAACCGCAGCGCGGCGAAGTGCTGATCCGCCAGCGCGCCGCGAGCCTGAATTTCGTCGATGTGGCGGTGGCCAGCGGCAATTATCGCGTGCCCGGCTTTCCGCTCATTCCCGTCGCCGACGGCGCCGGCGAGATCGTCGCGCTGGGGGAGGGCGTTACGGATTTCGCCGTCGGCGATCGCGTCGTTGCCCATGCCAAGCCGCGCTGGATCGGCGGTCCGCCCCGGCCTAACGAGATGACACAGATGCGCGGAATTTCGCTGCCGGGGTCGCTCGCCGAATATGTCGCGCTGCCGGCCAACTCGCTCGTGCCGGTACCGGCTCGTCTCTCCTTCGAGGCGGCGTCGACACTGCCGATCGCCGCGACCACCGCCTGGAACGCGGTCTGCGCCGCCGATGTCGGGCCGGGCTCGGTCGTCGTGCTGCTCGGCACCGGCGGCGTCTCCATCTTCACCCTGCAGCTGGCGAAAGCCGCCGGCGCCACCGTCATCATCACTTCTTCGTCGGACGAGAAGCTGGGGCGGGCGAAGGCGCTCGGCGCCGATCATCTCATCAACTACCGCGCGACGCCCGACTGGGACGGCAAGGTGCTGGAACTGACCGGCGGCCTCGGCGCCGACCTCGTCGTCGAGACCGCCGGCACCGCCACCTTCGCCCGCGCCGTCAACGCCACCGCGCCTGGCGGCACGCTGTTCACCATCGGTTTCGTCACCGGCGCCGAGGCCACGGTCGACCTGCTGCCGATCATCATCAAGGCGCTGAAGGTGGTCGGCAACAACACCGGGTCGGTATCTGACCTTCGCGCCGCCGTCCGCGCCATCGCCGCCGCCCGCATCGACCCGGTCGTCGACAAGGTGTTCTGCCAGGAGCAGGCGGCCGAAGCCTACGCGCACATGGCGGCAGGCGGGCAGCATTTCGGCAAGCTTGCGTTCAAGCTCGACTGGTAGCCGAGGCGCGCGACCTGCCAATCTCCCCCCTTGAGGGGAGATGCCCGGCAGGGCAGAGGGGGCGGTCCGACCGGGCTCGACCTACTGCGGCGGAAGGAGGTTGGCGCTCTACGAGAGGCGACCCCCTCTGTCGCCTTCGGCGACATCTCCCCCTCAAGGGGGGAGATTACGCACGCCGCTTCCTAGATCAACTTCTCCAGCGTGATCGGCAAGTCCCGCACTCTTTTTCCCGTCGCATGGAACACCGCATTGGCGATCGCCGGCGCTACGCCGACGATGGCCAGTTCGCCGACACCCTTGCCGCCGAGCACAGAGGAGTGCAGGTCGGGAATGCCGACCGAGATGACCTCGATATCGGGGATGTCGGCATTGGTCGGCACCAGATAGTCGCCGAGATTGTTGTTGACGATGCGGCCATGCCTGCGGTCGACAATGCCTTCTTCGAGCAGCGCCTGGCCGATGCCCATGATGATGCCGCCCTTCCACTGGCTCTCGGCGAGTTTCGGGTTGTAGAGCCGGCCGGAATCCAGCGCCGATACCACGCGCGACACGCGCACCGTGCCGAAATCCTCGTCGACGCGCACCTCGATGAAATGCGCGCACCAGGAGTGGCGCGAATAGTCGCCCTCGGTGTGCGGCAGTGCCGCCGCGATGGTGGTGTAGTTCTTGTAGCGATCGGCGGCCGTCGAGTTCGCCGGCATGGTGTCGCCTGTGGCCTCGATGCGGTCGCGGCCGACGCTGGCCAGCAGGTCGGCGATCGAGACATCGGGACCATCGCCGCGCGGCGACCTGATGCGGCCATTGGCGACGACCAGCGTGTTGGCCTGCAGCGCGTGGAAGGGCGAGCGCGGATCGCTGATCGCCAGCCCGACAAGCTGGTCGAGCGCCGATGTCGCCGCCTTGTAGACCGCGCCCGTCATCACGCCGGCCAGCCGCGACCCGCCGGCGACGCCGGCGCGGGGATACCGGGAATCACCGAGCTTCACCACGACATGGTCGGCCGCCACGCCTACCGTTTCGGCCGCTGTCTGCGCCAGGATCGTGTAGGTGCCCTGGCCCATGTCGATCGAGGAGCTTTCGACCTCGACCGAGCCGTTGGCAAGGATACGCACGATGGCCTCGCCGTAAGCGCGCCGTACCGGATAGGTGCCGGCGGCGACGCCCCAGCCGATCAGCTGGTTGCCGTCGCGCATCGAACGCGGTTTGGGCGTGCGCTGGGCCCAGCCGAAGCGTTCGGCGCCAGCCGCGAAACCCTCGCGCAACTGCCGCGTCGACCAAGCCTTTTTTGCGTGCGGATCCTGCTCGGCGTAATTCCTCAGCCGGATCTCCAGCGGATCGATGCCGACCTCGTAGGCGAGCTCGTCAATGGCGCTTTCGATGCCGAAGGCGCTAGGGTTTTCGCCCGGCGCGCGCATCGCGCCAGGCACCACCGAATTCACCCGCACGACATTCTGCTTCGAGGAGAAGTTGGGCGTCGCATACATGATCGAGGTGACCACGCCCAAAGGCTCGACCCACATGCCGTCGATCGACGTTTCATTGACGCCGCGATGCACGATCGACTGGATCTTTCCGTCACGGTCGGCGCCGATCGTCACCGTCTGGCGGGTCGCGGCGCGGCCGCCATAGCCGGTAAAAGTCTGCGGCCGCGTCATCACGACCCGCACCGGACGTCCCAGCATCTTGGCTGCGGCAGCAGCCACCGCGCCATGGCCGAGCGCCAGCGCCTTGGAGCCGAAGCCGCCGCCAATATAGGGCGAGACCAGGCGCACATTCTCGAACGGCACGCCGAACCATTCGGCATAGGTGCGGGCCATGCCGTCGAGCCACTGGCTCGGTTCCCACACGGTGAGCTTGTCGCCCTCCCAGCGGGCGATGAGGCCATGCGGCTCCATCGGCGCCTGGTATTCGCGCGGCGTGTTATAGGCGCCGCAGACGCGCACCGGGGCAGCGGCGAAAGCGGCCTGCGCATCGCCCCATTCCTTGGTCATGGCGGCGATCGGAATGCCGTCGCCCGCCTTGGCGTCGCTGAGGTCGACGATGGCCGGCGTCTCGTCATAGCTGACCTTGACCAGGGCTGCGGCCGCAACGGCCTGCTCGAAGGTCTCCGCGATGACCGCGGCGACATGCTGGCCCGAAAAGGTGATATCGCGCGCCAGCGGGCAGTAGGGCTTGTCCGGCGGCGGTGTGCCGAACCAGTCCGATGCAGTCTTCAGCGGCATGATGGTGTCCGGCGTCAGCACCTTGAGCACACCAGGTGCCGCCTCGGCGGCTGACGTGTCGATCGAGCGCACCTTGCCTGACGCGATCGTGCTTTCGACCAGGACGCCGTAGGTTAGCCCGTCGAGCTGCTGCTCGACGGCATATTTTGCCGCACCGGTAATCTTGGCCGGGCCGTCGACGCGCGACAGCCGCCCGCCAACCTGATCGGCAGTGCCGTCCGAAGCGTCGCCGTGCCGTGTCCTCGGGTCGTGAATGGTCATGACATGGCTCCCGTCTTGAGGATGGCGCGGGCAACGACGCGCGGCGCCAGTTCGATCTTGTAGTGGTTGGCGCCGTGGTCGATGGCACCTTCTACGGCGAGCCGGCTGGCGGCCCGCACCGTGTCTTCGCTGAGCACCTTGCCCTTCAGCGCCGCCTCCACGGCCCGCGCCCGCCACGGCTTCGTCGCGACGCCGCCCAGCGCGACGCGCAGGTCGCGAATGGTGCGGCCATCGGCTTCGAAGTCGATGCCGACTGCGGCACTTGCAGCCGCGAACTCATACGACTGCCGGTCGCGGATCTTGAGATAGGTCGAACGCCGGGCCGTGCCGGAAGCCGGTATGCTGATGGCGGTGATCATCTCGCCCGGTTGGATGGCATGTTCCCTGTCGGGCGTGGCGCCGGGCAGGAGAAAGAAGTCGTCGACGGCAACCTGGCGTTCGCCAAGATGAACCACGGCGTCGAAGGCGACCAGCGCGGTGGCGAGGTCACCGGGATACATGGCGATGCAGGCGTCGCTGGTGCCGAGCACGGCATGGCCGCGGGTGACGCCGCCGATCGCCGAGCAGCCGCTGCCGGGCGAGCGCTTGTTGCAGGCGGAAAAATTCGCGGGATCGCGGAAATAGGGGCAGCGCGTGCGCTGCATCAGATTGCCGCCGATGGTCGCCATGTTGCGCAGTTGCGCGGAAGCCGCCTGCCACAGCGCTTCGGAGACCGCGGGAAAGCGGCTCTTGATCTCGGCATGGTCGGCGACGAGGCTCATCTTGGCCAGCGCGCCGATCATGGCACTGTCAGCGTCGACCTTGATGGCGTCGAGCCCTTTGAGATGGGTGACGTCGACAAGGCTGTCGGGTTCGGCAACGCCGCATTTGGCGAGATCGACCAGCGTCGTGCCGCCGGCAAGCAGCATGGCGCCGGGCAGGGCGGCAGCTTGGCGTGCGGCATCGAGTGTATCGGCGCGAATGTACGAAAAATCCCTCATGACGCGACCTCCAGTGCCGCCTGGCGCACGGCGGCAACGATGTGCGGATAGGCGCCGCAGCGGCAGAGATTGCCTGCCATGTATTCGCGGATTTCGTCATCCGAGCCGGCATGGCCCTCGCGGATGCAGGCCACCGCCGACATGATCTGTCCGGGCGTGCAGTAACCGCACTGGAAAGCATCCTGGTCGAGGAAAGCAGCCTGAACCGCGTTAAGCGTGCCGTCGTCGCCGGCCAATCCTTCGATGGTGGTGATCTCGCGGCCTTCGGCTTGTGCTGCAAGCGTCAGGCAGGCCAGCACGCGCTGTCCCTCGACATGCACCGTGCAGGCGCCGCACTGGCCCTGGTCGCAACCCTTCTTGGTGCCGGTCAGGTCGAGGCGATCACGCAAGGCGTCAAGCAGCGTGACGCGCGGCTCGACCTGCAGTTCATGGTCGTGCCCGTTGATGGTGAGGTGGATGGTCTGGCTGGTCATGGGCGTCTGGCTCCAGTTGCTTGACGCTAGGGGATTGAAATGGCGTCCGAGTGGGAGAGGAAAAGGGAAGAGACGACGGTGCGCCTAATCTCGCCCCTTGTGGGGGAGATGCCCAGCAGGGCAGAGGGGGGCGCGAAGGAATGCGACGTTCCCGATTTACATCCATCGAAATAGACCTTTTCCAAGCGGGTGTTGGTCAGGCCTTGATAGGCTGGCGGGACAGCGCCCCCCTCTGTCCTGCCGGGCATCTCCCCCACGAGGGGGGAGATTGGCAGCTCTGCCGCCCCGACTCTCCAGCGGACAGGGGATGCTTCAGTCTTCACAATCTCAACACGTGACATACCGGCTCCCCTGATTATATGATAAGGCTGCTCCACTAAAACGGAGGCGCCTCCGTTTATCCAGTTGGGGGCTTACCCCTCCGGGTTCAAGCCCCCATATATCGACAGTGGAGAAAAAATTGACCGACCAGTCGCAAGCAATTGCCGACGAGAAGCGCGAAGCCGCAGCGCCAAGGCCGCTGCGCGCCGATGCGCAGCGCAACCGCGACCGGCTGGTCGAGGTCGCGGCAGCGGCCTTTGCCGAGCACGGCGTCGATGCCTCGCTGGAGGAGATCGCGCGCCAGGCGGGCGTCGGTATCGGCACGCTCTACCGGCATTTTCCAACCCGCGAGCATCTGGTCGAAGTGGTCTATCGGCGTGAAGTCGAGGCGCTCTGCGCGGCTGCCGATGACCTCGCCAGCCACCATTCGGCCGATGTGGCGCTGGAGCAATGGATGCAGCGCTTCGTCGACTACATCGCCACCAAGCGCGGCCTGGCGGCCAGCCTGCGCATCCTGTTCAACACGAATTCCGCCGTGTTCTCCGACATGTCGGGCCGGGTGTCGCTGGCCTTGCGGCAACTGGTCGAGGCGGCAGTGGCCGAAGGATCGATCCGCAGCGACGTCGACGCCTCGGATGTGCTGCATGCACTCGGCGGAATCTACTCGGCCCCCGACACCAAGGACTGGCGCGACCGCTCGCGCCGTCTGGTGTCGCTGCTGATGGATGGGCTGCGATTTGGGGCTGCCAAGGCGAAGTGACGGGAGTCATCTCAATTTCAGGAAACCAGCTTTTCGCTCCGGCCCATTGTCATCCCCAACCGCCGCCGCCTCCTCCGCCGCTGCCGCCGAGAGAAGGAATCACGGGCGGCTTTTGCGGGGTCTCTTCCGCCGGCTTGATCACTTTGCCGGTGGTCGCCTTCTTGAATCTGACCACCTTTGGCTGAGGTGCTACGCGAACCACCTTGTGATGTTTCACCGGCGGTGCCGGCTCAAACATCGGCGACACCGAGGTGCAGCCCATGAGCCCGGCCAGAACGCCGGATAGAATTATCCCGATGAATGCCTGCCCGAATGTCTGCTTGAATGCCTTGCCCACCATGGCCTCCTTATTGTTCAGAACAAATCCCGACGCGGATTGGCTTCTTCCCAGACCCCCCGGGCCGCATTGACCAGTTGCGTGTCCAGCGAACCGGATGGGGGGATCTTCGACTTGAGCTCCTGACGCAGGGCGTCCAAAGCTGCCGTTTTCGGCTTGGTGCCGAACTGCGCCAGGCCCTTTTTGGCGTCCGGCAGCTCCTTGCGCAGATCGAGCGCGACGGCGAATGCCAGGAAGCGCACCGCGACAGCCTGATCGGCCTTGTCGCCTTTCGCCATTTCGAGCGCCGCGCGATCATAGGCGCTCGACGGATCGCCGCGCGTGGTCGCCAGTTCGAACAGCCTTTGCGCTTCCGCCGGGTCCTGGCGCACACCGGCGCCATCCCTGTACATGCGGGCGAGGCTGCCCGGAGCGTAGGGCTGGCCAAGATCGGTGGCCTGCTGGAACAGCGCCTGCGCCGTCTTCGGATCCTTGTCGATGCCCTGGCCGGCGAGGTAATTGCGGCCGAGCAGGTTCATCGAATACATGTCTTGGCGCTGCACCCCCGCTTGCAGGAAGGCGACGGCGCGGGCCGGATCGGCAGGCACGCCATTGCGGCCCTCGGTGAAGATGGCGGCAAGATCGTTCATGGCATAGGTGTGCCCCATGGCCGCCGCCTTGAGCAGCAGGTCGAGGCCCTTGGCCGTATCGCGGTTGACGCCATAGCCATTGAACAGCGCGCGTCCCCACGAGGTCATACCATAGGGATCGCCCTTGTCGGCGGCAGCCTTGTAGAGAGCGTTGGCCTGGGTGCGGTCTATGGCCGTTCCGGTTCCAGTTGCGTTGAGATAGCCGAGTTCGAAGACGGCGCGCACATGGCCTTTCTTAGCGGCCTCCTCGATGGCTGTCCTGGCCTCTCTAACCTGGCCTGCCGCAAGCAGGGCGCGGCCGAGCTCGTAGCGGAAGCGGGCGACATCGGGATAGGTTTTCACCGCGGCCTCGCAGACCGCCACCGCACCGGCGCCGATCTCGTTCGGCAGCAGGCCGGGCACCACACCTTGCAGGTCGAGAGGCTCGCCGGCGGCGGTATCGCAAGCATCGACCGTCGGCGACAGTTTCATCGTCGCGGGCTTAGCCGAGCTGCTGTCGGCACGGATTTCGAAGCCGACCTCGACGGGCGCGCCGGCGCCGATCTGCGGCTCGTAACGGAGATGGTCGACTTCACCGGCCAGAAGGCTGGATTGCGGCGACAAGGTTCGATCAGGCAACGACAGCGTTCCCGTTGCCGGATACCCCGAGACCTTCAGGCTGACTGCCGGATCGTCGGTGGGGAAATCCAGATTGAGCGCGACCGGGCCGACGCCGACGGGAACATCAAATTTGCGGTTCTCGATCGCTTCGGCAGCGCCGGTGATGTGGATGCCGCGATCCAGCACCTGCTGCTTCTGCTCGGCCTCGAGCGAAGCCATGATCTGCTGACCCGCCGCACCTTCGCCGCTCTTGACGCGGAACACGAGTATGCCCTGGCTCCCGCCGCCCCAATTGTCATGCGTGGCATAGGCCAGCATATCCACCTCGTCCTGCGTGGCGGCCCCTTTGGGGACATCCATCTGCAGGCGCGGCAGGTCCTTGCCGGCAATCGGTTCGCCCACCGCGACGTCTTTGCCGTCCAGCACCAGACGGCCCATTGCCGGCGGACGTTCGATGCTGACGCTGATAGCGCCGCCATCGACATCGACCGGCTCCGGCAGGCCGAGAGCGACAGGACCGACCCCCGACAGCACCACCTTCTCCAGCACTGGCGGCAGCGAAGGCCGATTGTTGCGGCGCACCAGCACCACGTCGTCGATCAGCGAGGAATTTTCCCATGGCACCTGCATGCCGTTGGTGGCCTGCACGACATCGCGGCGCACCGCCGACATGACCGTTCGGATCTCCTGGTTCGGCGCCAGCGCGCGCCGCGAAAAGGCCGATGAAAACGGGCTGAGGTCGCCGCTGCCGTCATAGGCGACCGCGCCTGGTTCGGTGGCGAAGGCAATCAGCGTGTTGAGCGAGCTTCGCACCTGCGCCAGCCCGGTATTGCCGGCGGTGACAAGCTGGTCGCGCAGCCAGTAATTGTTGCGCGGGAAGGGGTTGTTGCGGCAGGCATCGAGGATGATCACCTGGATCTTCGACTTCGAGCGCAGCTGCTCCAGCACGTCGTTGAGCTTGATGGCCTGGACCTCGATATCGGCCGCCTTCTTCAACGAGGCGTCGACCGGTATCAGGAAATTCTCGCCGCCGATCTGAAAGCCGTGCCCGGAATAGTAGACGACGGCGAGATCGGCGCCGTCGGCGGCGGCCAGATAGTCCCGGAACTGGCCTTCGAACTGCTGTTTGGTGAGATTCTCGGCGACGAAAACCTCGAAGCCCGCCAGCCGGAACGTGGCCGATACGTCCTGGGCATCCTTGGCCGGGTTCTTCAGCGCCGGGATGTCGCGATAATCGGAATTGCCGATGACGAGCGCGACCCTTCGATCGGCGCAGGCCTCAAAGCTTGTGAGGCCGGCAAGGATGAAGGCCGCGATGAATCCGCAAAGTCGGAGCATGACAAAACTCCTGGTCGCGGCCTGACGCCGACGAGAACACCGCTTGCGGCATCAAGGTCCGTTGAGAGTATGCAACCTGCCACAGCATAAAGTGAAAGGCCCGTCACCGCCAGACCATGGCAGGCGATTTCTTTCGGCGTCGACCGACCGCAGGGTGCAAGTAGCACGCGCTTCACGAGCAGGTATGTGACAAGTCTCACAGTTCGAAATGCCTGGTGCCGGCGGCTGCGCGCCTATTCCTTGAAGAGCAATTCCTTGTCGTTCGAATATTTCACCAGCAACGGAATGCTGGCGCCGCCGATAACGGGGCCGAGATGGCCAAACGTCCCCTCGATGATGGAGAACGGCTCGGGGCGATCGACAAGGATCCGTGCCAGCTTTCTGCGCATGGCCTTGGCGATCTCCTTGCGCACGCCATTCGGTATGGCGCCATCGATCACCACATTGTCGATGTCGAGCAAGGCAACGGCACTGCGGGCGGCATAGGCAAGCCCGTCCGAAACCTCATCGATCCACGCGGTGAGCGGCTCTCCAAGGTCTCCCCAATCGTCGGGCGACGACCAGATGCGGCCGGCATCCTTGTCCCCATTGTCCTGGTCGTTGAGCTTGCCGGCCAGCGAATGCAGCGAAGCGACGCGCAGCAACGGGGTCATCCGGTCGCCCTTGCGCCCCGGCGCGGGCACCGGCATGTCGCCCAGCGCCCCGGCCAGCTTGTTGCGGCCGGGGAACAAGTGATGATCGAGCACCAGGCCGCCGCCGATGAAGTGCCCGACATAGGCATAGAGAAAGTCGGCGCGCGATCCGCCGGCGCCAAACATCAGTTCGGCCGCGGCCGACACCGTGGCGTCGTTGTAGAGGAACACCGGCCAGTCGAACGCCCGGTCCAGTTCGGCGCGAATGTCGATTTCCCTCCAGGCATCCAGCCTGCTCGCCGGCACCGCGCCCTCTTCGCTCAGGTTCCACTGATGGAATGGCGAGGCGATGCCAAGACCCGCGATGCGGTCTTGCTCTATCGATCTGTGCTTGCGGCACATGCGCGCGATGGCGCCCTTGGCGAATTTCATCACCTCGACGGGCGTCGGATAGTCGAACAGTGTGCGTTCGAACGCCATCACGTCGCCGACGAAATTGACCAGGGCGACATCGGCGCTGCGATGGTCGACCTTGAGGCCGAAGGCGTACGCGGCTTTCGGGTTCAACGCATAGGGAACCGAGGGTTGCCCCAGCCGTCCGCGCAAAGGCTCCAGGCGCAGCAGCAGCTTGTTGTCGGCGGCGCGGTTGACGATGGTGGTGATGGTTTGCGCGGCCAGCCCGGTCAGCCGCGTCAAATCGGTCTTGGCCAGCTGGCCGTGCCGGCGGATCAGCGAGACGATCAGGCGTTCGTTGTAGACGCGGCTCTCGGCCTGCGTGGTTCCGCCGCTGCGGCCCTCGGCGATCTTTTCGAGACTGAAGAAGCTGGTGCCGGTCACGCTTTCCCCTGCGCAAGGAGGTTGGCCGCAAGGCGAGCCGATCAAAGCGCTGACGTAGCAATGCGGGCACGGCAAGGCAACACTTAAATCCACCCGATGGAAAAATGTAGTTGACGCCGGCCGGCCTGCTGTCGTTCAAAGTATGCAAGCCTGGAGGAGCAATGCCGTGACGCAGACCCGGACCATCATGTGCTTTGGCGATTCCAATACCTATGGCGCCATTCCCACCCTGGCCCGCGTCGGACGGCGCCGCTTCACGCCCGACCGGCGCTGGCCGGGCATCATGCGCCGCCAGCTCGGCAGCGGATGGGATGTGATCGAAGAAGGGCAGGGCGGGCGCACCACCGTGCACGACGATCCGATCGAAGGTCTCCACAAGAACGGGCTCAAATCGCTCCCGGTGTGCCTGGAAACGCATATGCCGCTCGACCTCGTCATCCTGATGCTCGGCACCAACGATCTCAAGCATAGGTTCTCGGTAACGCCGAATGACGTCGCTGATTCTATTGAGATTTTGGCCAGAATTGTCCTGCGCAGCGAAGCTGGCCCCGCGGGCGTGGCGCCCGCGGTCCTGATAGTAGCGCCGCCGCCGATGCTGGAGGTCGACTGGTTCGGCCAGATGTTTCTGGGCGGCGCCGCAAAGTCGATGCACTTTGCCGGCCTGTTCCGCGATGCGGCCCGGCGCGCCGGCGCTGCGTTCTTCAACGCCGGCGACGTCGTCGAATCGAGCGCGGTAGACGGCATTCACCTCGACAGCGACGCGCATCGCGTGCTCGGCACGGAATTGGCCAAAGCCGTCCAGTCGCTGATCGGCAAGGCGTGATCGCGTGGGCGAGTCACCCGGCTATCTCTGATTAATTAATTCCACTGGAAAAAGTTTTGACTTGCAAGCAGGAAGGTGGGTATCTGGGGAGACTGGGAAGAGTAGCGACCGCGAGGCTTGCGATGCGCGGCAACAATCAACGACAGGGAGGAAGTAAAATGCGATCTGACAGGAATATGATGCTGGCGACGCTGCTCGGCGTTGCCGGTGTGCTCGCGGGCGGTACCATTCTGGCAAGCGCGCAGGACGGCCCGGCCGGGCTCACCAAGCCGGCGGTATTTGCGCCGTTCGATCCGAAGGCGCCGGCCTGCAGCCCACCGCCCGGCCTGAACAAGGTGCTGGCCTTCGCGCAGGATAACGAGCGTGAATTCATGCAGGGCGTCGACCGCGGGCTGGCCGCCGCCGCCAAGGATCGCGGCCTGGAATACCGGCGCGCGCTTGCCAACAATGACGCCGCCAAGGGCGTCGAGCAGGTGCAATTGTTTCTCGCCTCCAAGATCGGCGGTCTGGTGGCGGCGCCCGTGGACCCGGCCTCCATGAGCCGCAGCCTGCAGGAGCTTATCTGGTCAGGCGCCTATGTCGGCACCATCGTGCCGCCGCCGGCCACCTCGCTGCTCAACGCGCCGCAATATGAGACCGGCAAGGTGCTGGCCGAAGCGGCCGCGGCCTACATAAAGGACAAGCTCGGTGGCAAGGCCAATGTCGTCATCCTGTCGCATGACAGCATGGAATTCCTGGCGCCGCGCTTTGCCGCCATGCGCGACATCTTCAAGGCTATGCCAGGCGTCACCATCGTCGCCGACATCTCACCCAATCCCGTCAACAAGGAAGGCGGCTTTGCCACGATGAGCACCATTCTCCAGGCCCATCCCGACGTCGATGTCGTGCTCGGCGCCGACACCGTCGTGCTCGGCGCGCTGGCTGCCCTGGAAGCGGCGGGCAAGGCGCGGCCGGACCAGTTCCTTGGCGGCATCGACGGCGAACCGGAGGCAGTCGCCGCGATCAAGAAAGGCGGCGGTCCCTACAAGGCAAGCATCAGCCTGGCGTCGCCGGTCTTCGCTTATGCCATGGGCCAGCACGCCGCCGACTGGCTGGAGGGCAAGAGCATCCCGCAGGCGATGGATATCCTCCCGGTGGCGCTGACCAGCGACTACATGGCCCAGTACGAGGCCGACGTGGCCGATCCGGCCGCGGTCTACAAGGACCCGAAGCGCCGCGACATCTATCTCAGGATGTACGGCAACATCTGCTACGATACGCGCGACCAGTATGTGAATTTCCCCTGGTCGTCCGAGGCAAAGTAGCGCCCGTTTTTCCCGCGAAACGGGCGGGTTCAGCCTGACCTGAAACCGCCCGCTTCAGCAGAGGCAAGCATGAGCACAGACAGCCTTCGAACGGGGACGACGCCGCTGCAAACGGGCCGGTTTTCATCCTTGCTGCCGGGCGTCAAGGCGCCGGGCGAAGCGTCTGGCCGCATCGGGCTGGCGCTGGTCGCGCTGGGCTTGATCGTCGCCTTCTCGCTGTTGAACAAATCGTTCTTCAGCCTCGACAATTTCGTCGTCATCGGCGTCAACTCGACTTCGATCCTGATTGCCGTGCTCGGCACCTCCGCGCTGCTGATCGCCGGCTATGTCGACCTCTCCATCGGCAGCATGGTCGCCTTGATCGGCATCATCACTGCCAAGGTTGCAGTGGCGACGCAGAGCGCGCTGCTGGCGATCTGCGTCGGCCTGGGTCTCGGCCTTTTGCTCGGTCTGCTCAACGGTCTGCTGGTGCGCAGGCTGAGCATCTCGCCGCTGATCGTCACGTTGGCGATGCTGGCGCTCTATGGCGGCCTTGCCTTCGTCGTCTCCAGCACCGCGGTCTATGGTTTTCCCGAGGCTCTGCTCGAATTGGGGCGGGGCAAGATCTTCGGCATCCAGTACACCGTGATCATCGCCGCCTCTGTCTTTGTCGCCGGAGCCTTTGTCCTGACCAGCACGATCACCGGCTTGAGGCTTTACGCCATAGGCGGAGATCCGCGCGCGGCCGAACTCTGCGGCATTCCTGTGGGACGCACGGTGGTTAGCCTCTACGCGGCCAATGGCTTGCTGATCGGCCTGGTCTCGGTTCTGATCGCCGGTCGTCTCGGCAGCATCACGCCGACCATCGGCGTTCGCTTCGAGCTCGACGTGCTCACCGCTGCAATTCTCGGCGGCGTTGCGTTTTCCGGCGGCTCCGGCAGGCCGCTCGGCATCGCCATCGGTGTTGCCACCATCGGCATCCTAAATGCAGGATTGATCTTCGTCGGCCTGCAATCATGGTGGCAATCCATTTCGGTGGGAAGCATGCTGTTGCTGGCGTTGGTGGCCGACCAGGCTGCGATCGGTTTTCGCGGCCGGCGCGCTCGGGCCGCCGCGACCAACTTCACGGTGGCGGACAATGGTGCCGTCGCCTCGGCCGGCCCTGCCGTGACGGCGGGCAATGCAGAAGCCCCGCAAGGTCCGGCATTCTCGATTGCCGGCGCCCGCAAATCCTACGGCGCGCTGACGGCATTGGAAGAGGCGAGTTTCACGGTCGGCAAAGGCGAGATCGTCTGTCTGCTCGGCGACAATGGCGCCGGCAAGTCGACGCTGGTGAAGATTATTTCGGGCGCCATCCAGCCCGATGCCGGCGCGATGACCCTCGAGGGCCAGCCGATTTCCTTCAGGAGCCCGCAGGATGCACGCGGCGCCGGCCTGGAGACCGTCTATCAGGATTTGGCGCTCTGCCCGAACCTCAGCGTCGCCCACAACATGATCCTCGGGCGTGAGGAAACGCGGCGTTGGCTCGGTGTCTTCCCGGTTCGCGACGACCGAAAGGCCGCCGAGCAGTGTCGTGCCCGGCTTGCCGCGCTGGGCGTCACGCTTCGCGACGAAAACGTTCTGGTGCGCTCGCTGTCGGGCGGCCAGCGGCAGTCCATCGCCATTGCCCGCGCGCTTGCCGATCACGTCAAGCTGATTTGCCTCGACGAGCCCACCGCCGCGCTTGGCGTCAAGCAGACCGCGCAGGTCGTCAAACTGATCCGTTCGATCGCCGTCAGCGGCACCGGCGTCATCCTGGTCACGCACGACCTGTCGACGGTCAGGGCGCTGGCCGACAGGATCGTGGTGCTCAGCCTCGGCCGGGTGGCCTACGACGGCTCGGCCAGACAGCTGACGGCCGATCAACTCTGGGGCCTGATGGCAAGCGGGACGCTGGCGCCGGCCGCTGGGTAGGAATGCCGATCGCAGGGTCTAAAGCTCGAGGCAGATCTTGCCGAAATGCCTTTGCGCTTCGTAATGCCTGAAGGCGGCGGCGATATCCTGCAGTGGAAAGCTGCTGTCGATGACGGGCTTCAGGCGGTTGACCTCTATGGCACGGATCATGTCCTGCTGGTCGGCTTTGCTGCCGATGGAAATTCCGCTGATGCGGATCTGGTTCGAAAACAGCGCCGGGATCGAAACTTCTGCAGCAAAGCCGGTCAGGACGCCGATGAGTGCGATATGCCCGCCTGTCCGGCAGGCCGCTATCGACTGCGCCAGCGTCGCCGGTCCGCCGACCTCGATCACATGATCGACGCCGCGTCCGTCCGTCAGTTCCCTGGCCCTGCCGCCCCACTGCGGCACCGCCTTGTAGTTGATGACGCTGTCGGCCCCGAGCCGTCTGAGCTTCTCCAGCTTCTCTTCATCGGACGAGGTGGCGATGACCCTTGCGCCGGCGGCCTTGGCAAATTGCAGCGCAAACAATGACACGCTGCCGGTGCCAAGGATCAGCACCGTGTCGCCGGGCTTTACCTTGCCGCATGTCACCAGGCCGCGCCAGGCCGTGACGCCCGTGCAGGTCAGCGTTGCCGCCTCGAGATGCGTATAGCCCGCCGGCGCCCTGGTGAAGGCGTGCGCCGGCATGCACACATACTCGCTGGCGAAGCCGTCGAAACTGTCTCCGGGAATGCCGCGGCTTGTATCGGATCTCATGTCGCCGGCCAGCCACCAGGGGTAGAAAACACTGACGACGCTGTCGCCCGGCTTGAACGTGTCGACGCCGTCGCCGATGGCGATCACCTCGCCGGCGCCATCCGACAGCGGCACGCGGCCGTCGGCGAGCGGCTCCTTGCCTTGTACGGCGAAATCGTCGCGCATATTCAGCGCGCAGGCGCGAATCCTGACCAGCATTTCTCCCGGCCCAGGCCGGGGCTGATCCTCCTCGACCAGGTCGAGCTTGTCCAACCCGCCCGGCGCTCTCAGCCTGACCAGCTTCATAGTCTCTCTCCGACGTAAAGAGCGTTTCCATGGCGGCGGCGGTCCAGCCTATCGCCGGACCGGCCGGCCGGAAATCACGCGCAGCCAAGGCGCCAGATGGACGGCGCTCATCAAGAGATACATCAGCGGCATGCCGGTGAGCGGGGAGGCATCGGCCCCCAGGCACGACATGACGCCGTCGCCAGCGTGAATGCAGGTAAGCAGCGCCATCACGGCGAAAACAGGGGCCGCGGCGAGGCACAGCCAGTCGGCGGTGCGGAGAGAAACTGCATCGGAGCGTTGAGGGACCTCACTGCCGGTGCCTGTGCCGATATCGCTCATGGTCGTAATCCCTTGATGATCAATGCCCGGGTTTCCTGTCCCGTGAGGGACAGGAAACCAAGCTGGATGGGCGCCGCTCCAGGTCCTTACTTGCCGTCCTTGTTGCGGAACGCGGCTTCGCCGGCCGCCGACACTTCCTCCCACGTCTTGTCGGGTGCGGCGTCGTAATTGTCGTGCCAGTTCCACCAGCTGTAGAGCTCGGTCTGCGGATAGCCTTCGGGCGAATCCTCCCAGATTTCCTGGCGGCCGAGCGGCGTTGCGTCGAGGTAGCTCCAGACCGTGCCCATCTGCTCGTCGCCGCGGTTGTTGATGAAGTAGGTGCGATACACTTTCTTGCCGTCCTGGATGAACACGTTGTGGCCGTGCCATTCGTCGACGCCGAAATCCTTGTCGAAACTGTCGGTGATTGTGTACCAGGGCATCTCCCAACCCATCCGCCGCTTCAAGCTGACAATGTCGGCCTGCGGCGCGCGCGAGGCATAGGCAAGCGTGGTGTTGCGGGCGTTGAGATGGGCGAGATGGCCGACCTGGTCGGCGCCGAGCGAACAGCCGCGGCAGGCATGTTCGGGCCAGCCGTGGACGCCGGGTTCGTAGAAGGCGCGGTAGACGATCAACTGCCGCCGGCCCTCGAACAAATCGAGCAGGCTCGCTTTGCCGTTGGGACCTTCAAACACATAGGCCTTGTCTACTTCCATCCATGGCATGCGCCGGCGCTCGGCCGACAGCGCGTCCCTGGCGCGCATCGTTGCCTTTTCCTTCACCAGCATCTTTTCGCGCTCGGCTTCCCATTCCTGCCTTGAAACGACCGGTGGGGTCTTCATTGCCACGTGCTTGGTCATTGCTTGTTTCCTTTGCCAGTTGTTGAGCCGTTGTGGCTTGTCGTTGCCTGTTGATCGTGAGGCAGGCTAGGGCCGCGAGGCGGCGAGGGCGGAGTTACAAATGTGACGGCATTTGCAGGCGGGCCACCGCAGCAGGGGTGGCGAGGCCGCACGGTGGGCTCGAAGTCCTCGGAAGCAGGCATGGTCGGTTTTTCCTTATTGAGAAGCTTAACACGACTGTCTGAGATGCTCAGGCTAGCGAATGCGAATATTGCCGTCAACGCAGGCCTGGGCGTCTTCAGCCAGTCCAGATGGCTAGGTCGCCGTCCGCGGCTTGCTGCTTGGCGGTGGTGACTTAAGTTAGGGCCGGTAAGGGGAGCGGTGGGAGTTACAAATGTGACGGGATTTGCATGGACTCGCTGATCACCGCGGCAGGGCTGGCGCTGGCGGCGGGCAACCCGCTCGCAGCACTCGACCGCGTCGCCTTGCGCGAGGATGCCCCGGCGCTGGCGTTGCGCGGCATTGCCATGGCGCAGCTCGGCGATTTCCATCGCGCCAAAGTACTGTTGCGTAGGGCCGGCCGTGCCTTCGGTCCAAAGGAGGCGGTGGCGCGCGCCAGATGCGTTGTCGCCGAAGCCGAGATCGCGCTTGTTTCGCGTGATCTCGGCTGGCCATCCAAGGCGCTCGACGCGGCGCGGTCGACATTGGAAAAGCATGGCGACCGGCTGAACGCGGCGCATGCCGGGCATCTCAAGGTGCGCCGCCTGCTTCTGATCGGCCGCCTCGACGAGGCTGAAGACGTGCTGGTTGGGCTCGATCCGTCGCCGCTTCCGCCGGCCTCACGCGCTGCGCATGAACTCGCGGTTGCCGGCATCGCCATGCGGCGCCTGAAGACGAAGGCCGCGCGCGCAGCCCTTGAGTGGGCGCGCTATGCCGCCCGCCGGGCCGGCATTCCGGGTCTTATGGCGGAGGTCGACAGCGCCTTCCTGGCACTGGAGACGCCGGCGGCGCGGCTGATCGCAGGCGGCGAGGAGCGCCCGCTGCTGCTCAAGGAGGTCGAGGCACTGCAGGCGTCGCCGGCCTTGGTCGTCGATACGTTCCGCTATATCGTGCACAAGCAGGAAACAACGATATCCCTGGCAACGCGCCCGGTGCTGTTTGCGCTGGCGCGCGCGCTTGCCGAAGCCTGGCCGGCGGATGTGCCGAGGGCGACGCTGATTGCCCGCGCCTTTGGCGGCCGGCATGCCGATGAATCGCATCGCGCCAGGCTGCGGGTCGAGATCGGCCGCCTGCGCGCCGAATTGCGCCCGCTGGCCGGCATCGGCGCGACCAGCCAGGGCTTTGCGCTGGCGCCGCGCGAAGCAGGCTCCGTGGCGGTGCTGGCGCGGCCGATCGAGGAGCGGCACGCCGCGCTGCTGGCCTTCCTGGCCGATGGTGAATCCTGGGCCAGCTCGGCGTTGGCGCTGGCGCTGGGCGCTGGACAGCGCAGCGTACAGCGGGCGCTCGAGCAGTTGGCCGAGACCGGCAAAGTGCAGTCCTTCGGCCAGGGCCGGGCGCGGCGCTGGATGACGCCACCGGTCGCTGGTTTCACGACCACCTTGTTACTCCCGTCGCCGCTGCCGAACGGCTAGGAAAGGGTGACCATGATCGAGGACCAGGACATGAAACATTCAGCAGCGGAAATCCTGCGCGAATACGGGCCCTTTCCTGATGTCGACACCGTGCACGGCGTGAGCTTCGACGGACAGAATGTCTGGTTTGCGACGGGCGAGCGGCTGACCGCCTTCGATCCGGCAAGCGGTGAGACGCTGCGCTCGATCGATGTCGCCGCCCATGCCGGCACCGCCTATAACGGCCGGCATCTGTTTCAGCTCGCCGGGGACCGCATCCAGAAGATCGACCCGGATACCGGCAAGGTGCTCTCCACCATCCCGGCGCCCGGCGGCGGCCGCGATTCCGGCATGACCTGGGCCGAGGGCACGCTCTGGGTGGGGCAGAACCGGGAGCGCAAGATCCACCAGATCGATCCCGAGACCGGGAAAATCCTGCGGACCATCGACTCAAACCGCTTCGTCACCGGAGTGACCTGGGTCGATGGCGAGCTCTGGCACGGCACCTGGGAAGGCGACCAGAGCGATGTCCGGCGCGTCGATCCGCAAAGCGGAAAGGTGCTGGAACGGCTCGACATGCCGGCAGGGGTGGGCGTTTCCGGGCTCGAATCCGACGGCGGCGACCGCTTCTTTTGCGGCAGCGGCCCCGGCGGCATGGTGCGATCGGTGCGCCGGCCGAAGTAAGGCCGTCAAGTATTAGGCCGGCAGCGTATTTCCTACGATCATCCCGCCGAGATCATATCCCGGAGCCGTCGAGCAGCGGGACGTCTTCGCCTTGCCACGGACTTGGCATTGAAGCCCGGCTCAGATTGGCCGTCGGCAGCGGCATCCAGCATTTCAACTCCGGTTCGGGGTATTCGATCACCCGTCCTGGCGACGAATCGGAAGAGCGCCAGCCCTCCGTGCCGAACTGGTCGGCGCGCGACCAGTAAGCGAGGTCGACCTCGGCCGGCCCCTGTTCCGATGGCCTGACCGTGACCAGGATGCGGCTGCCGTCCTTGGGCGCGCTCGCCATGTGCCGCCAGCGATCGGGTTCGTCCATTCTCATGTCCTCCTGCACGTTGCAGGGATAGTCGCCGCGCTCTTGGCAGCGGTCAACCCGAACTTTGCCCAAGCACGAGATCTGTTTAGTACTCCCGCGCCGTCGGCCGAAACAGGATCTGGTTCATGTCGACCTCGTCGGGCTGGCTCACGGCGAACGGCCCACATGGCGAAAGAATCCGAGTGCCGGGCCGCAACAGGAAAATCGAAGCCGGCATGTGAACGGGCTCACATGCCGCCACTGCAAGGAACGCTATGGGACGTCCGGCCATGACAGGGGTTTCGGATGACACTTGCTGATCTGTCTTTTTATCTTTTCACTATTTTCAATGGCTTGCGCGTGGTGTCCTACCTGCCGCAGATCGTGCGGGTGGCCCGGGACAGGCACGGGGCGTCGGCGATTTCCTACGCGACCTGGCTGTTGTGGACAGGCGCCAACGCCACGACGGGACTCTACGCCCACATCAATCTGAACGATCCCGCTCTGGCGGCGATCAACTGGCTGAACGCCGTATGCTGCGTGCTGGTCATCGCGCTCACCGCCTACAAGCGCCATCGCGCACGGCTTCCAGTTGAGGAAGCCGCAAGCCGGTCGGAAGCGACCGCTCTGATGGTCGACAATGTCTGCTGAAGATCACCGCGGCAGATTGCGCTTTTCGAGGCCGCTCTCAGACATGCACGGTGCCATGCGAAAGCTCGCCATCGTCGCTTGAGATGAGGAAAGCGGCTGCGAGCAGGCCGACATAGAACAGCCCGACCATGCACGCGACATAGATGCCTGGAACCGGGCCGAGCTGCGCCATGCGCGCGGCGTCGAGAAATGACGCGCCCAAGCCTATCGGCGACCCTTCGCGCTGCAGACTGGGCGTCGTGATCTTCAGCACCCACGCCAGCATCAGGATCGTGTACATGAAAATGTAGTTGCGGCGCAGCCGGCGCACCAACGCCGCGCGTTGCGAGATCAGGAAGCGCGGCGAACGCAGGCCTTCGCCGACGATGGCCAGCCAGTTGGAGGCGTAGTCGGGCTGCGGCGAGAAGATCTGCGCGAAATAATAGCGCTCGAACTGGCGCACCCTGGCCCGGTAGACGTCGAAGAAACGATAGCGCCGCGCCTCGATCCATAGCAGCAGCGTGGTCAGCAGCATGGCAAAGAGCAGCACCCCGTGATGGGCGCTGGGCGTCGAGAGTGAGACTGAGAGCATGGCGGCGACGACAGTAATCGCCCAGTTGCTGGTACGGTCCAGCCGGTCGCGCCAGCCGGCCATGCGGGCGATTTCGGCGCGGTGGAAATGCGACATGGTGGCCACGAATTCCGATGAGGTGAGCTTCAGCGCGAACGCATCAGACGCCCGCGGCGCTGCAGCCGCTTCGTCGGTTTTCACGGTCTTGACCTGGGACATCCCTTGCCATGCGCCTCCCAACGCCATGGCCGGCCGAAACGACGCCGGTCATCCCCATCTGCGCAACGCGCAATCGGTTGAAAATGTTCCGTCGCCGGCCCGGGTCTCGGCGGTTTATCCGCAGTCAGATAGGCCTGTTATGCGATTCAGGTAATGAGTAACCTGCGGCGCGCCAAGGGAGCGTGGCGTGCAACCGATCTCGCCCGCAAACGTTATACCGGGCACGATGAGGGGGTGCATGTCCTTCGTGGTCAACCGGCGCCGGCCGGTCGCGCTTGCCGCGGCAGCTTTCGCATTCATCCCGGCCGCATCGTTGGCAGCCGAAAAGACCGGCATGTCCAGCGAGGGCATTTTCGTTCTCGAAATCCTCCTTCTGCTTCTCGTCGGCCGCGGCATCGGCGAATTGCTGGAGCGTCTCGGCCAGCCGGCGGTGATGGGTCAGCTCATCGGCGGCATCCTGCTCGGGCCATCGCTGCTCGGCTGGCTATTGCCGGAAGCAGAACGCGTGATCTTTTCAGGCGACGCCACCCAAAAGAGCATGATCAGCGCCATCGCCCAGCTCGGCGTGTTGATGCTTCTGTTGCTCACCGGGATGGAGACGGATCTGCGGCTGGTGCGCAGGGTCGGCCGTGCGTGCTTTTCCATCTCCGCCGCGGGCGTCGCCGTGCCTTTCGCGCTCGGCTTCACCGCCGCACAGTTCATGCCGGCCTCGCTGCTGGCCGACGGAACCGAGCGCATTGTCGCCGGTCTCTTCCTCGGCACGGCGCTGTCGATCTCCTCGGTCAAGATCGTCGCCATGGTGGTGCGCGAGATGAACTTCATGCGCCGCGATCTCGGTCAGATCATCGTCTCGTCGGCCATCATTGAGGACACGATCGGCTGGGTGATCATCGCCATCACCATCGGCATCGCCACCAAGGGGCGCATCGAGCTCGGCAGCCTTGCCTTCACCATTGTCGGCGTCGCCGCCTTCATGGGGTTTTCCTTCACGATTGGCCGCCGCATCGTCTTCGACGCCATCCGCTGGACCAACGATACGTTCCGCAGCGAATACGCCGTCGTCACCGTCATTCTCGCCATCATGGGCGCAATGGCGCTGATCACCGATCTGATCGGCGTCCACACCGTGCTCGGCGCCTTCGTCGCCGGCATACTGGTTGGGGAATCGCCGATCCTGTCGCGTCATATCGAAGGGCAATTGCGCGGCGTCATCATGGCGCTGTTCATGCCGGTTTTCTTCGGCGTCGCCGGCCTTTCGGCGGATCTCACCGTGCTTGTTGACCACGAGCTTGCGCTACTCACGGCCGCTTTGGTGCTGATCGCCAGCTTCGGCAAATTCGCCGGCGCCTTCATCGGCGCCGAGCTTGCCGGCTTGAGCCGCAAGGAAGGCATCGCCGTCGGTTGCGGCATGAACGCGCGCGGCTCGACCGAAGTCATCGTCGCCTCTATTGGCCTGTCGATCGGCGTTCTGTCGCACAATCTTTTCACCATGATCGTGACCATGGCCGTCATCACCACGCTCGCCATGCCGCCGACCTTGCGTTGGGCACTCGGCCGCTTGCCGATGGGCGAGACCGAGAAGAAGCGTCTGGAGCGCGAGGAGATCGACCAACGCGGCTTCATCGCCAATCTGGAACGACTGCTGGTGGTGACCGATGAGGGCGTTGTCGGCCGCTTTGCTGCTTACCTCGCAGGAGTCGTGGGCGCCGGCAGGCCGACGACGGTGCTGCATGCCCGAGGCGAGGGGGAGGAGGCCGAGCCCGGCACGGATGCGAAGCTCGAGCCGATCGAAAAGGGTGCCGAGGACAGCCGCGAGGCCGCCAGGAGTTCGGACGAGGAGCTGGCCCGCGCGGCGCCTGTCACGCGGCGCCACGAGGCCGAGCTTTCGGCCGAAACGGTTGCCAAGGAGGCGCGCAAAGGCTATGGGCTGCTGCTGATCGGGCTCGGCCGCGCGGTCACGTCGAAAGGTGGGTTTGCCCGCCGCATCAACGAGATCGCCGGCGCCTTCGAGGGCCCGCTATGCCTGGTGCTGAAGGCGACCGGCGCCGGCCGCCAGATGCCAAGGCTAGGACCTGAAGGCGGGAAGATTCTGGTTCCGGTCAACGGCACCGCGATCGCCCGCCGGGGTGCAGAAATGGCGCTGGCGATTGCAGCGGTCACGGGTGCGCGGGTCAAGATACTTTATGTCGCGCGCGTCGGCCGCGACGAACCGCGCGACACTGTCTCGCATCGCCGCAGGGAGGCGGTGCTGAAGGATACCGTCGCACTAGCCGACCGCTATGGCGTCGAGATCGAGACGGCCATCCGCAGCCGGGCCGCCGCCGCCGATGCCATTGCCCGCCAGGCCGGCAGGGGGGCGGCGCTGATCGTCATCGGCGTGGCACGGCGCCCTGGCGAGGAACTCTTCTTCGGCGAGACGACCACCGGCGTGCTGCAGCGCTGCCAATGCCCGGTGGTGCTGATCTCGGACGCCAGGCTCAGCCGCGACGACGAGGGCAGAGAAGAGCTGCGCTCGGGAACGGGGACAGGGTGATGAGTATTTCCCCTCGAGGGGAAATTTCGCTCATGCCGCCTGCAGCCTCTCTCGGCCGGGCTGCGGCGGGAAGGCGATGGCGATGCCGGCAGCACCGAGGCCGATCAGCGCCGAGCCGATGAACAGCCAGGAATAGCTGGCATAGGCGTCGAAGATCATGCCGCCGGCGAGCGGGCCGAACGACATGCCGAGGCTGGACAACAGGGTCGCGGCGCCAAGTATCGTGCCGATGATGCGTGGCCCGAAATAGTCGCGCGCCAGAACCGCATAGAGCGGCATGACGCCGCCATATGTGGCGCCGAAGATGATCGCCAGGAGATAGAACTGCTCGAGATTGCCGACGGCGAGATAGGCGGCGATCACCACCGCCTGGATGGCGAGGCCCACGATCAGCACCGGCTTGGCGCCCAACCTGTCGCCGAGCACGCCGTAGAGCACGCGCCCGCCAAGGCCGGCAAGGCCCTCGACGCTGTAGATCGACACGGCTGCCATCGGCGCCACGCCGCACGACATGGCATAGCTCACCATGTGGAAGATCGGCCCCGAATGCGCCGCGCAACAGGCGAAGAAGGTCATGCCCAGCACCAGGAATTGCGGCGAGCGCAGCGCCTGGCCGACTGACATGCCGGGGGCCGCGGCAGGCGCGGGCGCGCTGCCATCCGCTGCCGCGACCGCCGCCGACGGCTGGCGCACCAGGAAGACGGCCGGCAGCAACAGCACCCAGGCCATGATCCCGATGTCGAACATGGCGGTACGCCAGTCATAGGCCGTGATCAGCCAGCGCGCGAAGGGCGAAATGGTCATCGGCGCCACGCCCATGCCGGCCGAGACCAGCGACACGGCCAGGCTGCGATGGGTCTCGAACCAGGCGGTGGTCAGCGCGATCATCGGCGCGAAGAAGGCGCTGGCCGCCAGCCCGACGATGACGCCATAGCTCAGCTGGAAGACCAGCAGCGATTGGGCTCGGCTCGCCACCACCAGCGACAGGCCGAGCAGCACCGCGCCGGCAAAAACCACCGGGCGGGCGCCGACACGGTCATAGATGGCGCCCCAGGCGAAACCGCCTGCACCCATCACCAAGAAATTCAGCGTCATGGCGCTGGAAATGCCGGTTCGCGACCAGTTGGTGTCGAGCGCCATCGGCTCGAGAAAGATCGCCAGCGAAAACATCGCGCCGAGCGCCACACAGGTCATCAGCGCGCCGCACGCGACGATCACCCAACGGTAGGAATTGTTCATGCTCTTCTCCCGAGATCGGTTTCGATGCGGCGCCACTCGCTCCAGCTCCGTTGCGCCGCTTGCGTCCGAAGGACGTTGGCGGGATTTCGAATCCGACAATCCGGTTGCATTTTTTATCCGGTCTGCGTGGAAGTCCATCCGGATATGACAAAAGCAGGGTGTAAGGCTGCCAAGCGCGCCGACAAGATAGACTGCCGAATTGACGAGCCGCTCCGCGGCACTAGCTTTGTGGTCTCGCGACGGGAGAGATCGCTCATGGAACTGCATCGCGGCCGCCTCATCGACCACGTCCAGCTGGTGGTCAGGGACCTCGAGGCGAGCCGGCGCTTCTATGAAGCCGTCTTCAAGGTGCTCGGCATTCCGATCGGCGGCGAGGCCGAGGACTATTTCTGGGCCGACGAACTGTTCATCTCAAGCCTCGACAGCCGGGCGGCGAGAGGACAACTGACCGGGCGCCATCATCTGGCCTTCCAGGCCAGCGACAACGCCATGGTCGATGCCTTCTACAGGGCCGGCCTCAATGCCGGCGGGGCCGACAATGGCGCGCCGGGTGAGCGGCCCTACCACCCCGGCTACTACGCCGCCTTCCTGCTCGACCCCGACGGCAACAACATCGAGGCGGTGTTTCACGGGCCGGCAAAGCGAAGTGCCGCTTCGGTCGAGATCAATTTCTAGCGCAGGTTCACGAGGAGCGGGTTGCGGTGATCCGTCCGGAGTTCTCGCAAAAACAAAGAGTTGAAGCGGTCCACGGATTCAATCGCTGAACTGCTTCACATTGCCGGCGCGTAGCGGTTCACCACCATTCCGCAGGCATAGGCTTTAGAGCCGAGCAGGCGCAATTTCCGGAAGCCACCACGGTCGAAAATCCGCTCGCCGTCGCCCAGCGCGGCCGGATTGATGAACAGCTGGAACTCATCGACCAGTCCCGCTGCAATCAGCGCCGAGGCAAAGCCGGCGCCGCCGAATACCGCCATGTCGCCTTCACCTTCAGCTTTCAGCGCCTTGACCTCGCGCGGCAGGTTGCCGCTGGCAACCGTCGTGCGCTCCCACCGCGATGCCGCGAGCTTGTCGCTCAGCACCACCTTGCGCGCCTCGACGATGCGCTGCGCAAAGGCGTAGAAGGGATCGCGCGGATAGTTTTTTGCCGCATTGCCCCAATGGGTTAGATAGCCTTCTTCGGCCATCTTGCGGCTGAGCAGAATGGTGTCGATGCCGGCGAACACCGCGTTGAAATCCTGCTTCAAGTCGTCGTCCCACGGGCAGTTGGCGCCCCATTCCCAGAGCTGCCAGTGCTCATCGCCGGCCGCGCCGACAAAACCGTCGACCGATATCTGTATCTGCAGGATCAGTTTTCTCATCGTCGTTCTCCTGAGCTCTGGTGTCACCAGCGCCAGGTCAGGCGGCGTTGGTTATTGCTTTACTTTCGGAACCATTGACATGAGTGAAAAATGATGTCAATAGTAAAGTGATTTAAAAATGGAAGCATTTAAATGTCGACCAGGGAAAGATCCGGCTGTCCCATCAGCCTATCGCTCGAATTGCTCGGTGACCGCTGGACGCTGCTGATCATCCGCGACATGATTTTCGCCGGAAAAAGGCACTTCCGGGAGTTTCTGCTATCAGGCGAAGGCATCTCGTCGCGCACCCTGGCCGAGCGGCTGCAGACCTTGCAGGATGAGGGCATCGTCACCAGAAGCGACGACCCCACGCACAAGCTCAAGGCGATCTACAAGCTGACGGAGGCGGGCATCGACCTGTTGCCGGTGCTGGCGACGCTCGGCGCCTGGGGCAGCAAATACCGCAACGCCGATGACAAGCTGGCAAGGATCGCCGATGAACTGGCGAGGGGCGGCGAGGCAGCGCTCGAGCAGATAAAGAAGAAGCTGCGCGCCGAGCATGTCGGCTAGGGAGGAACGCCTCCCTTCGCGCTGGTGGCGGGCTAGATCGACACGACGTCGCGCAGCCTCACCCTTCCCATCCCGCAAATCGCTGTGGCCGGAGCCATGTCTGCTTCGGATTGCCATCGCCCGAACCACGGCCTCTTCCAGCCAGCGCGCGGTGGCGGGGGCGGCATGCATGCCGATTGGGCCATGCGCCATGCACGTAGAGCTCTTCGGTCGCGGTGCGGCCGGCGACAGGCAGCCCGTCCGACAGCATGGGGCGATTGCCGGGATAGACATTCGTCACCGGGGGTGAGCCGAGACCGGACAGGATGCGCAGCGTGCGCGCCGCGATGCGAAGGCGTCTCGGCGCTAGCGCGCCGATCCACCTTCTCCAACAAGGGGAGAAGGTGAGGCGCGCCTTGTCCCGCCTGCGCTTCTACGCGTAGCCTAAGGAGCTAGCGGGAGGAGAATCGCTTGGACACCACTGTCGTTATTGTCGGCGCCGGGCCCGCCGGCCTTGCGGTCGGTGCCTGCCTGAAGCGGGCAGGAGTGGATTTCATCCTGCTCGAAAAATCGCAGGAGATCGCGCCCGCCTGGCGGCGGCACTATCGGCGGCTGCATCTGCATACGGTCAAGTCGTTCTCGTCGCTGCCGTTCCTGCCCTTTCCCAAAAACTATCCGCGCTACGTGCCGCGCGAACTGGTGGTCCGCTATCTCGACGACTACGCGGAAAAATTCGATCTGCGCCCGCGCTTCGGCGTGACGGTGAAAGCCATTCGCCTCGGGCACGGCGGTTTTCTGGTCGAGACAGGATCGGACAACCTCAAGGCGCGCCATGTCGTTATCGCCAGCGGTAACAATGCCGAGCCGATCATCCCCCGGCTCCCTGCCATCGAGGCTTTCAAGGGCGAGGTGCTGCACAGCGCCGACTATACGCAAGCGACGCCCTTTGCCGGCCGCTCGGTGCTGATCGTCGGCATGGGCAACACCGGCGCCGAGATCGCGCTCGACTTGGTGGAAAGTGGCGCGCGTCCGACCATTTCGGTGCGCAAGGGCGTCCACATCGTGCCGCGCCAGCTGTTTGGCGTGCCGATCCAGATGGTCGGCATCGCCAGCCGGCCAATGCCGCAGGCGCTGAACGACTGGATGTTTCCGATCATCCTCGATTTCGCGCTGGGCAAGCTCGAGAAATACGGCATCGTCAGGCCGAAACAGGGCATCCTGCAACAGATCGACGAAGTCGGCCGCATCCCGGTCATCGACGTCGGCACGGTCGACGCCATCACCAAAGGCGCCATCAAGATCGCGCCCGACATAGCGGGCTTCACCGAGCGCGGCGCTGCGTTCACCGACGGCAGGCAGGAAAATTTCGACGCCGTCATCCTCGCCACCGGCTATCGCCCGGGCTACGAAAAGTTTCTGCCCGTGGAATTGCAGCCGGAGCGCAGTGGCGTCAACGCCCGCGCCTCGCAACTCGGCCTCTACCGTGAGCCGGCGCGTCACTCCTTCACCGCGCCGGTCATCGACGAGACATAGTGCTCGACGAAGAACGAATAGAGCACCACCACCGGCAGCGAGCCGATCAGCGCTCCCGCCATCAGCGCCCCCCATTCGTAGACGTCGGAGCGCACCAACTCGGTCAGCACACCCACCGGCACGGTCTTGTTTTCCGAGGACTGGATGAATGTCAGCGCGTAGATGAACTCGTTCCATGACAGGGTGAAGGCGAATATGCCGGCGGAGATCAGGCCCGGCACCGAGAGCGGCAGCACGATCTTGGTGAGGATCTGCCACCGGCTCGCTCCGTCTATCAGCGCGCATTCTTCCAGTTCGAACGGGATGGAGCGGAAGTAACCCATCAACAGCCACGTGCAGAACGGCACCAGGAAGGTTGGATAGGTAAGGATGAGCGCGAAGGGCGTGTCGTAGAGCCCGAGGTTGAACACCATTACCGACAGCGGAATGAACAGGATCGAGGGCGGCACCAGATAGGCGAGGAAGATGCCGAGGCCGACCTGCCGCGCCCCGGAAAACCGCAGCCGCTCGATCGCATAGGCGGCGAACACAGACGCCAGCAGCGACAGGAAAGTAGCGGCGGTCGAGATGATGATCGTGTTGAGCAGCCAGCCCGGATAGGAGGTCTCGAACAGGAGATAGCGGATATGCTCCAATGTCGGATGCACCACCCAGAACGGATTGAACTGCGCATAGTCGGTCATCTCGAGATTGGGCTTAACCGCCGTGATCGTCATCCAGTAAAACGGAAACAACAGCACGAAGACGAACACCAGCAGCGGCAGATAGACCGTCACCACGCGGCGCGGCAGGCTCTGCAGGTAGCCCATGCCGCCTTCGTCGATATCCCCACGTTTCGCCTTCCTTGTCGCGGCCGTCTTGACCATGTCAGTCTCCGCCGCCTTGTTGCCATTTGCGGCGTTGCAGGCCGAAATAGCTGAACAGGATCGCCGCCAGCAGGAACGGGATCATGGCCACCGCGATGGCCGCGCCCTCGCCAAGCTGGCCGCCGGAAATGCCGCGCTGGAAAGACAATGTCGCCATCAGATGCGTGGCATTCACCGGTCCGCCCCGGGTCAGCACGTAGATCAGCTGGAAATCGGTGAAAGTGAACAGCACCGAGAAGGTCATGGTGATGGCGATGATCGGCGTCAGCAGCGGCAGAGTCACATAACGAAACAACTGCCAGCGACTGGCGCCGTCGAGCGTGGCCGCCTCGTAGAGCGACTGCGGAATGGTCTGCAGGCCGGCGAGCAGCGTGATGGCGACGAAAGGAATGCCGCGCCAGACGTTGGCGGCGATAACCGAAGCGCGCGCATTCTCCGGATCGCCGAGGAAATTGATGCGGTGGTCGATCAGGCCCATTTGCTGCAGCGCCCAGGACAGGATGGAGAACTGCGAATCGTAGATCCACCAGAAGGCGATGGCCGACAGTACGGTGGGCACCACCCAGGGCAGCAGGACTATCGCGCGGAAGAACGATTTGAACGGCAGGTTTTCATTGAGGATGAGCGCCAGCCACAGGCCGAGCACGAACTTCAGGATCGAGGCGCTGACCGTGTAGAGCAAGGTGTTGAAGACGGAGAGCCAGAAGACGGCGTCACTCCACAGATACTGATAGTTCTCGGTGCCAATGAAGATGCCGGGGCGGCCGATACGGGCATCGGTGAAGCCGAGCCAGACGCCCAGCCCGAGCGGATAGGTCAGGAAGACCAGCAGCAGCGCCGCCGCCGGCAGCATGAAGCCGAAGCCCAGCGCGTTGCGGCTTTCGGAGATCCGCGAAAGCATCGACGGACGCGGCTGGGCGGCAACGGACGGCACGGCCATGAAGGGCTCCTCATCGGGGAATCAGGTCACGGCGTCAACGGCCGCCATGGGATTGTGCGACGGGCCGGGCAGCGCACTAGACGCTGCCCGGCGGTGCCGTGATCAAACGCGGTAGTAGCGGTTGGCGCGCTTCTCCGCCTCCTCCATCGCCTCCTGCGGCGTCGCCTGGCCGGTCACCGCCTTGGCGAACATGTCGACCAGGACATAGTCGGCCATGGTCGCCGCCGAGGCATAGCCGAGCGGCCCGGCATAGCCGTTGGGGCGCAGCGTCGCCGAGGCCTTGGCATAGGCGGCATTGTTCGGGTCGGCCGTCCACACTGGATTGTTGTCGAAGGCCTTCAGCGTCTGGCAGCAATAGCCCGCCGAGGAGGTGATCCAGTCGGTCATCTGCGGATCCTCGAACATGAACTGCAGATAGGCCTTGGCCGCATTGGGGTAGGGCGTGTAGTTGAAGATGACGGCGGTGGTCACCTGGAACAGTTCGACCGATTTCCCGACGGGACCGATCGGCAGGTTGGTGGTGCGGATGTCCTTGGCGATCTCAGCCAGCTTCGGATCGTTGTCCTTGTTGATCTTGGCCGTATTGTAGGCGGAAATGCCGTTGGCGATGACGCCGAGTTCGCCGGCCAGGAAGGCGCGGTTGTTATTGACGTCGAGCCAGCTTTCGGTCCCGGGAATGAAGGTCTTGTAGAGTTCCTGCGCGTATCCGATCGCCTTTAGCGTCTCGGGGCTGTTGATCGCCACCTTGCCGCTCTCGTCGACCATCTGGCCGCCATGGCTCCACAGCAGCCAGTGCGCGTAATTGTTGCCGTCGCCGACGCCGTGGCCGTGCGTGAAGCCGGCCGGATGTCCTTTCGCCTGCAACGCCTTGCAAAGCTCGAGGAAGCCTGCCGTGTCCTTCGGAAATTCGGAGAAGCCGGCCTCCTTCACCCAGCTTTCGCGATAGACGATGGCATTGCCGATCGTGGCCAGCGGCAGGCCGACGAACTTGCCGTCCCGCGTCGCATATTGCTTCGGTCCGTCGTGCCATCCGCCATATTTCGAGCCCAGATACTCGCCGAGCTCGGTCACGTCGTGCAGCTTGTCGGGATATTGATGCGGGTCGTCGAACCAGACGAACATCAGGTCCGGGCCGGAACCGACATTGGCGGCGACCGCTGCCTTGGGGCGAATGTCCTCCCAGCTTTCCTTGTCGACACGAACCTCGACACCTGTCGCCTCGGTGAAGCGCTTGGTGTTGGCCAGCCATTGATCCTCATCGCCCTTGACGAAGGGCGACCAGCGCAGCAGCCGCAGCTTTGCGCCTTCCTCGGGATTGTATTTCAAGCCCTCCTGGGCAAAAGCCGGCGAGCCGACGAAGCGGCTTCCCAGGGCTCCCGCCGCAGCACCTGCGGTCGTGCGGATTACATCGCGTCTCGTGAATTTCATGGTCGTCTCCTCCGGTTTATCTTCCTCGCTATGCGGTCCTTACCATCCGTTACGCGCTTCAAATCGTGTTCCGGTCTTGCCGTCAAAGAGATGAATCAGGCCAGGCGCGGCAGAGAGCCGTATGGATTCGCCCGGTGTGAAGGCATGGCGTTCGCGGAAATTGGCGACGATCTCGTCGCCGCCGGCGGTGCGGCCGATGATCTGCACTTCCGACCCGGTCGGCTCGACCACCGCGACGGTGACTGGAATGCCTTGGTCTGACGATAGCCGCAAATGCTCGGGCCGTATTCCCAGCACCACCGGATGACCGTTGCCAACGGCCGGCGCGCCGGCCAGCGGCACGGAAATTCCCCCGGCGCCGCGAAAGGACGGAGACCCGTCGGTGACGATCTCGCCCTTGATCAGGTTCATGGCGGGCGAGCCGATGAAACTGGCGACGAAGAGATTGTTTGGCCTGTCGTAGAGCTCCAGCGGCGGTCCGATCTGTTCGACGATGCCGTCATGCATGACGACGATCGTGTCGGCCATGGTCATGGCCTCGATCTGGTCGTGGGTGACATAGACTGTGGTCGTCTTGAGCCGCTGGTGCAGTTCCTTGATCTCGGCGCGCATCTGCACCCTGAGCTTGGCGTCGAGATTGGAGAGCGGTTCGTCGAACAGGAAAACCTGTGGATCGCGCACGATCGCCCGGCCCATGGCGACGCGCTGGCGCTGGCCGCCGGAAAGCTGGCGCGGATATCGCGTCAGCAATGGCACCAGCCCGAGGATTTCGGCGGCGCGCTGAATGCTGGTAGCGCAATCGGCCTTCGAAACACCTTTGAGCATGAGCGAGAACGCCATGTTCTCGGCGACCGTCATGTGCGGGTAGAGCGCGTAGTTCTGGAACACCATGGCAACGTCGCGCTCTTTCGGCGCAACGTTGTTGACGACCCGATCCCCGATCGCGATCTCGCCCCGAGAAATCTTTTCCAGGCCGGCGATCATCCTGAGAAGGGTCGATTTTCCGCAACCCGACGGGCCGACCAGCGTGACGAATTCGCCGTCGTCGATATCCACACTGACGCCATGCAGGACCTCGACGGTCCCGAACGATTTGTAAACATCGCCGATCGCGACAGACGCCATCGATCTCCTCCCGAATGCTTCTTGCGACGCCCCGAAGGAAACCGCTCCTCTCCCGCCTCGCGGCCGTCTCCCATTCCCCCAACAGGTCGCGTGACGATCAGACGGTAGCGCTACCAAGCCTGCCTGTAAAGCGGCCATGCGGCCGGTGCTCTTGTCGTTCGGAACACCGGCGCAATGACCGGTTCGCCGGCAAACTACCCCCCATTCACAAAAGCCAGCACCAGCTTCTGCAGGTTTCCGCCAGGGCCGAATTCGACCCGGTCGAAGTCGCGGCTCGCCTGCCGCTGAGCCAGCGAGATCTGGGCGAGTTGCCTCGTCAGCTCGGTTCTGATCTTGCTGCAGGCGGGGTCATCAGTAACGGTCAGGCCGACGCTCACCGCCTCGATCTTGCGCACCATCTCGGCGATGGCTGCGCCATGCACTCTCTCGTGGGCGGCGAGCCCGGCGATGAACACCGTCCAGTTCTTCTGGACGGAAGCCGGCAACGGTTCGGCCGGCTTCGGCAAGGTGTAGGTGATGATCAGTTTCGGGCGCGCCGATTTGAGCACGCAGGCGTCGCCTTGCGGCCTGTAGTCCCTGGTCCAGGTCAGCTTGAAATTGGTGTGCGCAATGACCCGGCCCTTGCCGAGCAAGGGGCCGGCTTCGCCGATCGCGGCATAGAGTTCCGGGCCGGTCCGCCCTGCGATGGCGTAGGTCTCGACCTTTTCGACCGGCTTCCAGTCGGCGCGTGCCGGCGACGCCAGCAGGGAGGCCGCGAACAGGAGAAAGAACATGGCTGGTTTCATGGAAACGTCAGAGACACTGGGCTGAGGCAAAGATCAACCCGGCGCAATGCACTCAGGTCCCACGGCAGGCCGCGTCATAGTCGGCCAGCACCTGATCGACAGCTTCGAGAAGGATAGCCTCGGGATTGCCCGCCGGCCCGAGTTCGGCCGGCAGCGCCGGCAGGAATTGCCGCATCAGCGTTTCGGGAATGGCAACGTCGTCCAGCGCCTTGCGCAGGCGCTCGACGGCCGCGACAGCGGTGGGGTTGCTCCAATAATAGCGGATGCGGTCGCCGTAGCTGTAATGCCGCTGCACATAGAGCTCTGCTTCCTTGCCATGATAGTGGCTGTGCCAATGGCCGGGGGCTGCCAGCATCGCGCTTTCCATGGTCCGGGCGAGCGACCGGTCGCCATAGTCCCTGGCCATTTCGGAGGCGATCAGGTCGAGCCCGTAAAGCGCCTCGCGCAAGGCGAAGGTCAGGCCGGGGCCGACCTTGAGGATAGGAAAGCCGTTTGCGACCAGCGCGGTCAAAGCCGCACGGGTCTGGTAGTCGGTCGAATGCGCCTCGTAGACGAGCGACGGCTGCTCATCGAGCAAGCCGGTCAGGCCCTTGGATTTTTCGGGCGCGTAGGCGACGACATTCTGGCTGCCGAATTCCACGCCCGGCTGCACCACCACGGCCATGACGCGGCCGAACGCCTCGGTCAGGCCTTCGCGGGCAAAGATCTCCCGGTGAACCTCGATCGTGCGCCGCGCCGCCGCCGCCTCGGTCGGCTTCAACTCGCTGATCGCATGGTCGACGCCGCCGGGGGCGGGAACTTCGGTGCCGATGATGTAGACCGGCAAGGTGCTGCCTGCGGCGTGCGCGCCCGTTTCGGCCGCCTTTGCCAGCCGCGCCGCCCGGGTGGCGATGGTCTCGTCGTCAAGCGCCGCCGGCTCGCCGGCGCAGCCCATCGATGCGTCGAGATGGATCTTGGTGAAGCCGGCCGCGATATAGGCGCCGACCATGGCCTCGGCCTTGTCCATCGCCTGCGCCGCCGGCTCTGCGCGCCACGGGTTCGGTCCCAGATGGTCGCCGCCGAAGATGATGCGCGAGGCTTCCAGCCCCTCGCGGCAGGCGATCTCCAGCACGAAGGCGACGAACAGCGCCGGGGTCATTCCGGTATAGCCGCCGAACTGGTTGACCTGATTGCAGGTTGCCTCAATCAGCAGGTTTTTCTCCCTGTCGGCTACGGCGCGCCTGATCGCCGTCTGGATCACCAGCGGATGCGCGGAGCAGATCGAGGTAATGCCGTAGGGCGAGCCGTTTTTGCGCGCGCTGGCGAGGCCTGCAAGCGGGTTGGCGCTCATGTCCGTCTCGCTGTTCCCTTGATGAATTGGTCAAGCGCATCGAAGCTGGTGACCCCCTCCATCGGGCCGCGCCGGGTGACGTTGCGGGCGCCGGCGGCATTGGCATAAAGCAGCGCCTTGCCGGGCTCCATCCCCTGGCGGCGGCAGGTCAGGTAGGTGGCGCCGAAACAATCGCCGGCGCCCGTGGGGTCGACTTCCTCGACCTGAAAACCGGCGCAGTCGATCCTGGCGCCGTCGGCGCCGAACCAGGAAGAGCCGTCAGCACCGCGCTTCAGCACGATCTCGCCGACGCTCCTGGCAAACAGCGCCGCCACCGCCCGGTGCTCGTCATCGACGCCCGCCGTAGCGAGCAATTCGTCGCCGGACGGCAGCAGCAGGTCGGCGTCGTTGATGAGTGCGGAAAACAGTGCACCGTCGGCGCCGATCAGCTCCTTGCGCACATTCGGGTCGAACGAGGTTGAGCCGCCGCGGGCACGCACCGCCCTCACTGCGTGGGTCACAATCTCCTTCAGCCCTGCCACCGACAGCGTCGATCCCATGATATGCAGATGGCCGGCTCTGTCCGCCAGCAGGCGCGCAGCAGTGGTCAGGTGAATCTGCCCGGCAGCGGATTCGGCGATGTTGTAGACGAAGTCCCTGATACCATCGGGCCGGTAGCGCACGAAGGCGCATCCCGTCGGGAAGCGGTCGCTGATATCGACGGCGGAGACGTCGACGCCGTCGCGCTCCAGCCGGTTCAGGTTGAGCGTGCCGAAATCGTCGCGGCCGACGCAGCCGATAATGCCGGCGCCGCCCCCCAGCCGCGCAACCTGGTCGATGAAGATCGCCGGCGCACCGCTGGGGAATGGCCCGACGAGCGTTTGCGGCTCGAGGAAGCCGAAACCCAGTTCCGTCGCCATGATCTCGACCAGGATCTCGCCGGCGGCAATAGTTGGCCCCGCGGCCTCGGCGGCGATTTCGCTGCGGCGCGAAAGGCTCATGCTTGCGATTCCTCCTTGTCACAGACTGATTGCTTGCTCGCGCAGTTGTTCGGCACAAATGTTTATCGGGTAAATCGCACATAGGGCGAAGTCAATAAAACTTTACATGCGTATAGTTTACTTATTCTGCGCGTACACATTGCAGGATTCGGGTGGCTGGGATCGTGGCACCGTGCAAATCAGGCGTCGACCGCAGCGAAAGGACAGCCATGCTCACGCTTCATGATTATTTGCCGTCGCAAAACGGTTGGAAGGCGAGGGTCGTGCTCGGCCTGCTCAACATTCCCTATGAAAGCCGCCTGGTGTCGATTTTCGAGGGCGAGAGCCACACCGACGCTTTCCTGAAGCTCAACCCGGCCGGCGCCGTTCCTGTGCTCGAACTCGAGGATGGCCGTGCGATCGCCGAATCGAATGCGATCCTCATTTATCTCGCCGAAGGCACGCCCTTGCTGCCGGCGGATCGCTATGTCAACGCGAAAATTATGCAATGGCTGTTCTTCGAACAGTACCATGTCGAGCCGGTCATCGGCTCCCTGCGCTTCTGGACGCTGGCCGGAAGGCTGGAGCGCAACCAGGCGATGGTTCCGGCCAAGCGCGAAGCCGGCGCCCGCACGCTGGCAGCGCTGGAGCGCAGCCTGAACGATACGCCGTTCCTTGTCGGCGACACGCTCACCATCGCCGACATTGCTGTCTATGCCTACGGCCACCGTGCCGAAGATTGCGGCTTTGCGCTGGCGGCTTATCCGGCGGTCCTCGCCTGGACGGACCGGGTGCGCGACGCCATCGGTCCCGGCTATCCCGTGCATCTCTACAGCATCGATCCGCACTCGGCTGCTTGACGGCAAAAGGCGCGCGTTCACCTTGCTTAGTCGAAAAGAAGACCCAGATTCTGCATTGTCGGCGGCTTTCGCTCGCAATCCGTTGACTGGATGGCCGGATCCCGGCGTCAACTCGACGACCTGCCGGCACTTAGCATGGAGGTGACCATGACACGCGACGACATCATTTCGGTGTTGGGGCCGGTAGACGAGGCGGTCATAGCCGACATCGCGCTGACCGGCGCCACCCTTCAAGAACTGCGCGAGGCGTTCGCCTGGCTCGGTGCCGACGAGGCGCTGGTCAACGAGGGTCGCCCCTTGCCGGGAACGAAGGTGGCGCGACTGATCGAACTCCTCGATATGCCGGACGACGAGGACGGCCCACAAGCGGTGGCGGCGCAGGGGTTAGGGCAGTAGGGTCCGGACTACCGCGGTTTCCCCATTCACTTCATGCTCTCGACAGCAGCCGGCGCATGATCAGCGAGGCGTGGCCGCCAACGCCGTGCGCGGCCGTGCGGCGCTCGACCACTTCGAAACCGTGCTTGCGATAGAAGGCGATCGCCCGGTCGTTGCCCTCGATCACTTCCAGCGCAATGCTGGGGATGCCGGCATGCGCGACAAGCACCGCGTGCAGCAGGTCGGTGGCGAGCCCGCTGCCGAACTCTGTCTTGTCGATGTGCAGCCGGTCGAGCAGGACATCGCCACGATCGTCCATCGCCGCCATCGCGTAGCCGGCGATCGAACCGTCCGGCCGTTCGGCCACGAACGACATCTTGTTGTCGTCCCCAAGTTCCTCTGCCAGCCGCTCGGGCGCATGCTTGTCGTCCGAGAGCCGCGCAGTGGTCTCTGGCCCCATAATTGCCGAATAGGTGCGCCGCCAGGATTCCCCCAACAGCCGCGACACCGCCGCTATATCTTTCTCGGTCATCGCCCTGATCTGAACCATGGCCTAAATCCTCACCGCCTCACCCGCGACTTCAGCCAACGATCGAAGGCCACGGCCAGGATCAGGATTAGGCCGATGACGATGCTTTGTGTGTAGGACGAGACATTGTTGAACTGCAGCCCGTTCTGCAGCACGCCGATGAGTGCTGCGCCCACCACCGTGCCGCCGACCGAGCCGATGCCACCGAATAGCGAGGTGCCGCCGATGACGACGGCGGAAATCACCGTAAGTTCGTAACCGATGCCGGCTACGGCTTCGGAGGAGTTGAGCCGTGCTGACAAAACGAAGGCCGCCAGCCCGGCGAAGAAGCCGACGATGACATAGACCGAGATCAGAATGCGGTCGACGCGCAGGCCCGACAGGCGTGCGGCCTCGGCATTGCCGCCGACGGCATAGACGGCGCGGCCATAGCGCGTATAGCGCAGCACGATGTGGCACAGGATGGCCGCCGCCGCGAAGATGATCGCCGGCACCGGCACCGGTCCGATGAGCCCGGTGCCGAACCAGCGCATCGAGGCGTCGAAACCGGAGATCGGTCCGCCATTGGAGATGGTCAGCGTCAGGCCGCGAAACACGGTGAGCCCACCCAGCGTGACGACGAAGGGCGGCACTTTCAGCCTGGTGATGGCAAAGCCCTGGACGCCGCCGGCCAGCGCCCCGACGATGACGGCGGCAAGCAAGGCGGCGAACCAGCCATATCCTTGCGTGCCCGTGGTCGACAGCGACAGCGTGTTGGCGGTGCCGCCCTTGGCCACCACCGCGGCCACCATGCCGCAGAAGGCGAGCAGTGAGCCGACCGACAGGTCGATGCCGGCAGTGAGGATGACGAAGGTCATGCCGAGCGCGATCAGCCCGGTGATCGAGATCTGCCTCAAAATGTTGAACAGGTTGATTGGATCGATGAAGCTCGGCTTCAGCACGGTGAAGATGACGATCAACACCGCCAGGAACATCAGCGGCCCAAAACTCATCAGAAGCCGCGCGATGTTGATGCCGCTGCGCTGGGTCTGTTCGGTGGTGCTGGTCATTGCGTTGCGTCCTGCTTGCGGTCGAGCGCCATCAGTTCCATCAGTTTTTCCTCGGTCGCTTCGATGCCCGGCATTTCGCCGGTGATACGGCCGCGCCGCATCGTAACGATGCGATCCGACACTGCCAGCACCTCCGGCAGTTCCGACGAGATCATCATGATGGCGATGCCGCGCGCAGCCAACTGGACCAGGATCTGGTGCACTTCGGCCTTGGCGCCGACATCGACGCCGCGCGTCGGCTCGTCGACGATCAGTACTTTCGGGTCGCGCGCCAGCCAGCGGGCCAGGATCACCTTTTGCTGATTGCCGCCGGACAGGCCCTCGATCGCCTGCTCGGGCGAGGCCATGCGGATCGACAGTGCCTTGCGATAGCCGGCCAGCGCCTCGCGCTCGCGCCGTTCGGCCATGAAGCCGGCCCCATTGCTGTAGCGGCCGAGCGAGGCGATGGAGAAATTGTTGAGAATGCCAAGTGCTGCAAAAATCGCCTGGTGCTTGCGGTCTTCCGGCACCAGGCCGATGCCGAGTTTGATGGCGTCGGCGGGCGAAGCCGGGGCGATCGGCTTGCCGTCGAGCGCAATCGTGCCGGCCGCGATGCGGTCGGCGCCGAAAATGGCGCGGGCAAGCTCGGTGCGGCCGGAACCGACGAGCCCGGCAACGCCGAGGATTTCGCCGGCCTTCAGATCGAGGTTGACGCCTTCGAGCACGATGGCGTGCGGCGCCAATGGGTCGCGTACCGTCCGCAGCCCGCGCACCGAGAGCCTGACCTCGCCGGCGACATCGCGCTGCGTCGGCCGCGCGTAGAGCTCGGAGGCGGCGCGGCCGACCATCTTCTCGATGATTTTTGGAATCTGGATCGGCTGGCCGTCACGGTCGAGATGGCCGGCCAGCCTGCCGTCGCGCAACACCGTCATCCGGTCGCAGATCGCCGACGCTTCTTCCAGCCGATGGGTGACGAACATGATCGCCACGCCGTCCTTGCGCAGCCTGTCCATGATCGACATAAGCTTCTGCACCTCAGTCTCGGTCAGCGCCGAGGTCGGCTCGTCCATGATGATCAGGCGGCTTTCCAGCGACAGAGCGCGGGCGATTTCGACTAGCTGCTGTTCGGCGACCGAGAGCGACGACACCGGCGTCGCCGGATCGATGTCGAGGCCGACGCGGGCGATGATCGCGCGCGACGCGTCCTCCATCCTGCGCCAGCTGACCAGCCCGAGCGGCCCGAGCGGCGCGCGGCCGATGAAAATGTTTTCCGCAACCGTCAGCATCGGGATCAGGCTCAGTTCCTGATAGATGGTGACGATGCCATGCCGCTTGGCGTCCTGCGGGCTGGACGGCGCGTAGTCGGCGCCGTCGAAGACGATGCGGCCGCTTGACGGCGGCATCACGCCGGACAGGATTTTCAACAGCGTCGACTTGCCGGCGCCGTTCTCGCCGAGCAGGCCAAGGATCTCACTGGGCCGCACCTCGAGCGAAACGTCGATGAGCGCGGTGACGCCGGAAAAATGCTTGGTCACGCCTTCGACGGAAAGGAGCGGGGGCGATGATGCGGTGGGTTCAACGGCGGACAAGCATTGCTCCCGGATTGCGATAGACAGCGGGACAGCGCCCCCCTCTGTCCTGCCGGACATCTCCCCCACACGGGGGGAGATCAGCAGTTTTGCCGGCAGCACTATTTCTATAACGTTGGCGATTGGCGAAAGCAGACGTCACGGCCAATCTCCCCCCAAGTGGGGGCGATGTCCGGCAGGACAGAGGGGGGCGCGACAGAGCGCGACCTCCACCCGTCATGGGCCCTACTCTCACTTCGTCTCGTTCAACCTCTCCGCCTTGTCGAGATTGTCCTTGCCGATGACGATCGGCGTCAACAGCACCAGCTTCTCCTTCGGCTCGGTCTTGTCCCTGGCGAAGGCGACCGCGATCTGCACCGCCTTGCGCGACTGTTCGCCGGGGAACTGCTCGACCGTGCCGGCGAGCTTGCCGTCGCGCACGGCGACCAGCGCTTCCGGCAGCGCGTCGAAGCCGTAGATCTTGACGTCGGTGAAGTTGCGCGCGGCACAGGCTTCGAGCGCGCCGAGCGCCATGTCGTCATTGGCGCAGATGATGGCGTCCGGCTTGCCGTTGGCGGCAAGCCCGGCCTCGGTCACCGACAGCGCTTCGGCGCGGGCGAAATTAGCGGTCTGCTCGAAGATGATCTGGTACTTGTCCTTGAGCGGATCGAGCACATTGTGGACGCCTTTGTTGCGGTCGATCGCGGGCCCGGCACCCGGCTGGCCCTGCAAATGGAACAGCTTGGCGCCGTTGGGGAACGCCGCCACCATGGCCTGCGCCTCGGCCTCGCCGCCCTTGACATTGTCGGCGCCGACATGGGCCAGAATGCCCTCGACGCCGTCAACGCGGCGGTCGATAGTGACCACGGGAACCCCGGCCTTGACCGCTTCCTCGATCGCCGGCGCCAGCGCGTTGACGTCAAGCGGCGAAATCACGATGGCGTTGACCTTCTGCACAAGTGCGGCCTCGATGTCGGCGGTCTGCTTCGGCGCCGAGTTCTGGCCGTCGCTCTCGGTCAGATTGACGCCTTGCGCCTGCGCCTCCGCCTTGATCTCGTTCAGCATGTGCACAAAGAACGGAAAGCCGAGATTGGGCACCGAGCCCAATATGGTCAATTTGTCGGCGGCAAAGGCCATGGGCGCGGCCAGCGCCATGGCGCCGGTCGCCACGGTCGACAACAGGAATTCGCGTCTGTTCATCAGATATCCTCCACATGAACGCAGGAGCCCGAAACCGGGAGCGGCTCGGGACGGTCCTTGCGTCGATTCAAAAATGGAGTGTCCTGTGAACGCCCCGAGGGGACGCGAGGCGCTCCAGCCGGTCCGCCGCAACGTTCTCCTCCGCACGGCGCCGACCGGAGGATGCTAGCCAAGGAAAATCGATTACGCAAGGTGAGGCGAGGGGCTGAAACTGCTAATCTCCCCCCTTGTGGGGGAGATGTCCGGCAGGACAGAGGGGGGCGCTGTCCCGCCGACATTGGCCAATTTCACTTACATCTTTGAGCTAACCTCTACGCAGAATACTTGATCGGGCGATCCTTCGCGCCCCCCTCTGCCTTGCCAGGCATCTCCCCACGAGGGGGGAGATTGGCAGCTTAGACGCCTCTACCTGTCGATGGTCGTCATCACCCGCTCATTGTAGCGCGGCCCTGAGACCTTGCCCGGCGCAAGGGCTGCGTCGAGCGCAGCAGTCTCGGCCGGGTCGAGCTGGATCGCGGCCGCAGCAACATTTTCTTCGAGATACTTGCGCCGCTTTGTCCCCGGGATCGGCACGATGTCGATGCCGAAGCCGTCGCCCTTGCCGAGCACCCAGGCCAGCGCGATCTGTGCGGGCTTTACCCCTTTGGCCGCGGCCACCTCTTGCACCGCAGCCGCTGCCGCGACATTGGCGTCGTAGTTGGCGCCCTGGTAGCGGGGGTCGCCGCGCCGAAAATCGCCTTCCGGATAATCCTCGGCGCGCTTGACATCGCCGGCGAGGAAACCGCGGCCGAGCGGCGCGAACGGCACCAGGCCGATGCCGAGCTTTTTGAGCAGCGGGATGATTTCCGGCTCCAGATTGCGCTCCCACAGCGAATACTCGCTCTGCAGCGCCGAGACCGGATGCACGGCATGTGCGCGGCCGATGTTGGCCGCACCAGCCTCCGACAGGCCGAAGAAGCGCACCTTGCCCTCGGCGACGAGCCGGCCGACCGTGCCGGCGACGTCTTCCATCGGCACGGCCGGATCGACGCGGTGTTGGTAGTAGAGGTCGATATGGTCGATACCGAGCCGCTTCAGCGAGCCCTCCAGCGCCTCGCGGATATGGTCGGGCCGGCTGTCACGCTCCGTGCCGACCTGTCTGCCGTTTTCGATGCGGAAGCCGAATTTGGTGGCAAGGGTCACCTCATCGCGCCGGCCCTTCAGCGCCCGCCCGAGCAGCTCTTCCTTGGCATAGGCGCCGTAGACTTCCGCCGTGTCGAGGAAGGTACAGCCGAGTTCGATGGCGCGGTGCAGGGTGGCGATCGATTCCGCCTCGTCGGCAGGGCCGTAGGACTGGCTCATGCCC